>CAMDPA010000234.1 GCA_945903565.1 Devosia equisanguinis
CCTGGGTCGTGGCCCGCCTCGGCGGCTGGAACTGCTACGGCAAAAAGCCCGGCCCCAAAACGATGGCCGACGGCTGGCACCGCCTCAGCCACATGATCGAAGGTTTCCACCTCGCCAAAGTCAACAGAGATGTGTGAATCCCGTAGCCCCCGCAAGGGGGGAGGAGAACCTCAATCGAGGGGACAAATTCGCAGCCGTTATTGTACGATCTCTCCAAAGCACGTCGATGCGGAGCATCGCTCCGCGATGACGCGAAGCCAAACATTACGTCACGCAGCGCAGCGTCGGGCTTCGCGAAGTGCTCAGCCCGACCTACGGAGAACTTGATGAGAACCGTCAACACGCTGATCGGCCAGCCGATGGAGCGCACGGAGGACCTGCGTCTCCTGCGGGGCAAGGGTACGTTCGTCGGCGATATCGTGCGCGAGGGCATGCTGCATGCGGTGATCGTGCGCAGCACGGTGGCGCACGGTCATATTCGCGGCATCGATGCGAAGGCGGCGCTGGCGTTGCCGGGTGTGCACGCCGTGATAACCGCCAAGGATCTGGGTACGCCGACGCCACGGGTGCCGTTGCGATTGCAGCCGCTGCCGCAGCTCGAGCCGTTCCATCAGCCGATGCTGGCGCATGACAAGGTGCGCTACGTCGGCGAGCCGATCGCGGTTGTCATCGCCGATAGCCAGGCGATCGCGGAGGACGCGCACGATCTCGTCAACGTGGAAATCGAAGCGTTGCCGGCGATCACGACCAAAGCCAGCGCCGATACCGCCGGGGCTTTATTGTTCGACGAGAACGGCTCCAATACGGCGCTGACCTGGGTTGCGACGCGCGGTGACGCGGACAAGGCGTTCGCGGGAGCTGCCTACACGCGCAAGGAGCGGTTTACGATTCAGCGTCACGCCGCGATGTTCATGGAGCCGCGCGGGTTCGTGGCGGAGTGGGATGCCCCGTCCTCCGGGAACAAGGCGGGTAAGCTGACGGTGTGGGGGGCGGCCAAGGTCGCGTGGACTAACCGAAAGATCCTGGCCAAGGTGATGGGCCTTGCCGAGAGTGCGGTCGAGTTGTTCGAGGTCGATGTCGGCGGTGGGTTCGGCTCGCGCGGCGAGTTTTATCCGGAGGACTATCTCATCCCGTTCGCGGCACGGCATGTCGGCCGGCCGGTGCGCTGGCAGGAAGACCGCCGCGAGCACATGATGACGGCCAATCACGCCCGCGAGATGGAATGCGAGGTCGAGATTGCCGCGTCGAAAGATGGCCGCATTCTCGGGCTGCGTGGCCATGCCTGGACCAACAACGGGGCCTATCTGCGCACCAACGGTTCGGTCGGCCCGCGCAACATCGCGCAGTTCATGTCGGGGCCATATCGCATCGAGAACATCGACCTGAAGACGTCGATGTTCGTCAGCAACAAGACGCCGTGCGGTACCTACCGCGCGCCGGGCCGCTATGAGGGCGATTTCGTGCGCGAACGCATGATCGACCTGATGGCCAAGGACCTGAAGCTCGATCCGGTCGATGTGCGGCGAATGAACCTCGTGACCGACGCGGAGATGCCGTTCCCGCTGGCTTCGATCACCCCTTACGACAGCGCGACGGAGCTCGACAGTGGCGACAACCCGGCGCTGCTGGAGCGGTGCCTTGCAGAGTTCGGCTGGGCCGAGAAGGTCAAGAACCAGGGCAAACTGATCGACGGGCGGTATCACGGCTTCGCGGTCGCGTGCTTCATCGAGGGGGGCGCGGCAGGGCCCTCGGAAGAAGCGCGGATGATGCTGGAGCCGAATGGCTCGGTTACGGTTTACATGGGCTCGTCGGCGGTTGGCCAGGGTATCGAGACGATCATGGCGCAGATCGCGGGCGACGCGCTGGAGCTGCCTTTCGACCGTATTCGCATCCAGCATGGCTCGACGTCGGACGTGGCGGAAGGCTTCGGCTCGTTCCACTCCCGCTCGACCGTGATGGGCGGCAACGCGATCCTGGTCGCGGCGGAGAAGTTCAAGGATGCGATCCGCGCGGCGGGGGCCAAGGCGCTGGGGTGCGCGGTGGGCGATGCGCGGCTGGATGGCGAGACCGTGCGAGGTCCTGGCGGAAAGTCGCTGGCGCTTGGCGAGTTGGCGAAAACGCCGATCGAGGCATCGGGGACCTTCTACAACAAGAAGTACACCTACTCTTACGGCAGCGCGTGCGTGCACGTGGCGGTGGATGCTGGCACCGGGCATGTTCAGGTCGTCGATCTCGTCAGCATCAAGGACTGCGGCCGCATGATCAATCCGCTAACGCTCAAAGGCCAGGGCATCGGTTCGATGGTGCAGGGGCTGGGCGGGGCGTTCCTGGAGGAATTCGTCTACGACGAGCAGGGCCAGCTGCTGACCGGTTCGTTTGCGGATTATCTGCTGCCATCGGCGGGCGACTTTCCGAAGCTCAACGCCATTGTGATCGAGCTGAAGCCGTCGCCGACCAATCCGCTGGGCGCAAAGGGCGCGGGCGAGGGCGAGATCGTGCCGATCGGCGGGTTGTTGTCGAACGCGGTCGCCAATGCGCTGTCGAGCTTCGGCGTGGAGCCGATGGCGCTGCCGCTGTCGCCGCCCAAGGTGTGGGCGATGATTCAGAAGGCGCGGGCGTAGGGCGCAATCTGCCGGCGGTAGTGCAAACACGGCGGGCTGCGCGAATGCGCTTGCCCGCCCTACGAGGTTTCACCGGGCGCATACGCTTTGATCGCCAGGGCGTGGACGCCGCCGTTCAACTCGTCGGCCAAGGTGGCGTTGATCAGCCGGTGCCGCTCGATCCGCGACTTTCCTGCAAACGCGGCGGAGATGATCGCCACCCGAAAATGGCTCTCTCCAGTGCCTGGGGATCCCGCGTGGCCGGCATGAAAATGGCTCTCGTTGACGACCTCCAGCTGCTCGGGCGCGAATTTCGCGGTTAGCTTCTGACGGATACTGCTTTCAAGAGACATTAATCGACGCTCCATCTCCAGATGTCATGTTGGTGGTTGACCTATTGCGGAAGGGGCACGCTCGGTTCACTCCTGCTTGTGCCCGGACGACAACGAGACCATACTCCAGGCACCATGAAGCTCGATTCAAAATATTTCGACTCGATCCGCATCCGCTCCGGGCGAACGTCCGTGGCCAAGGCGAAGCAGGAGGAGGTGCGTCCTCCCTGCGAGTGGAAGGGGTGCGCCAAGCAGTCCGCCCACCGTGCGCCCAAGGGTCGCGGGGCGGAGGGGGAGTTCTTCCACTTCTGCGCCGACCACGTGCGCCAGTACAACGCGTCCTACAACTATTTCGATGGGATGAAGGACGTCGACGTCGAGGCGTTCCAGAAGGATGCGCTCACCGGCCACCGTCCCACCTGGAAAGTTGGCTCCAACGCCTGGTCGAGTGGCAGCCGCGAAGGCATCTCGGAGGCCGAAATTGGGCGTTTTTCCGAGACCCGCAAGGCGCGCGGAGGGATCCGCTCGGATGCCGCCGCCAGTGCCAAGTCGGCGGCGAACCGGAAGCTGAAACCGATCGAGCAGCGCTCGCTGGAGGCCCTTGGGCTGACCGCTGCCGCTGTTCGCGAGGACATCAAGGCCCGGTTCAAGGAGCTGGTTAAGCGCCATCACCCCGACAGCAACGGCGGCGACCGTGCGGCGGAGGAGAAGTTGCGCGAGATCATTCAAGCCTATAACTATCTAAAACAGGCGGGGCTCGTCTGAAGGGCATCGGGCTGGGCGCACCGGCAACGGCTTGCGGCTACCCTGCTTTCACGACCCTTGTCGCTGCGTACGCGGCGCCAGGATCGGCCCGGCCCACTCGAGCCTGTTCCTCGCGACCATAATGACAACCGCAAAAGACCGGAAACGACCATCCATGTCTGAAGCTGCTCCGCTCCCGGATACCAAACTCTCCGTCCGCAAGGTGTTCGGCATCGACAGTGATATGGAGGTGCCAGCCTATTCCAAGCCGAACGAGCACGTGCCGGATCACGATCCGGACTACCTGTTCAACCGCGAGGTGACGTTGGCCATTCTGGCCGGCTTCAAGCACAACCGGCGCGTGATGATCCAGGGCTACCACGGCACCGGCAAGTCGACGCATGTCGAGCAGGTCGCCGCGCGCCTCAACTGGCCGTGCGTACGTGTGAACCTCGACAGCCATGTGTCGCGCATCGATCTCGTCGGCAAGGACGCGATCGTGCTGAAGGACGGCAAGCAGATCACGGAGTTCCGCGAGGGCATCCTGCCGTGGGCGTTGCAGAACAACGTCGCGCTGTGCTTCGACGAGTACGATGCCGGCCGCCCGGACGTGATGTTCGTGATCCAGCGCGTGCTCGAGGTTTCGGGCAAGCTGACGTTGCTCGATCAGTCGAAGGTGATCCGCCCGCATCCGGCGTTCCGGCTGTTCTCGACGACCAACACGATCGGTCTTGGCGATACGTCGGGCCTTTATCACGGCACGCAGCAGAT
The DNA here is from genome assembly GCA_945903565.1 of Devosia equisanguinis. Classification (GTDB taxonomy): domain Bacteria; phylum Pseudomonadota; class Alphaproteobacteria; order Rhizobiales; family Hyphomicrobiaceae; genus CAMDPA01. The sequence continues at coordinate 4,448 of CAMDPA010000234.1, forward strand.
CAACCAGGGCCAGATGGACCGCTGGAATCTGGTGGTGACGCTGAACTACCTGCCGCATGACGAGGAGGCCAAGATCGTGCTCTCCAAGGTCAAGGCCTACAATAAGAACGACGCCAAGCGGAAGCAGATCTCGAACATGGTCCGGGTCGCCGACCTGACGCGTAACGCCTTCATCAACGGCGATCTGTCAACGGTGATGAGCCCGCGTACGGTGATGACCTGGGCCGAGAACGCCGAGATCTTCGGCGAAATCGGTTTCGCGTTCCGCCTCACGTTCCTCAACAAGTGCGACGAGCTCGAGCGGCCGATGGTGGCGGAGTTCTACCAGCGCTGCTTCGGCGAGGAACTGCCCGAGAGCGCGGCCAACGTGGCGCTGAGCTGAACAGGCAGCGCCGAAAGGCGACCATGGCGACCAAGACGAAAGACAATCCGACCCGTTCCTCCCGCACCCGCTACGAGGATGACCTCTACACGTGGGTGCAGGAGCAGGTGGCTCTCCTGCGCGCTGGCCGCCTCTCCGAGGTCGACGCCCTCAATGTCGCGGAGGAGCTGTCGGACGTGGGCAGAAATCAGTACGACAGGCTTGAAAGCTCAATTGCCGTGCTGACGATGCATCTGTTGAAATGGGAGCACCAGCCGAAGAAGCGCTCGCGAAGCTGGGAGCTTACAATCAACGAGCAGCGCCGCCGCATTGCCAAGCTCCTCAAGAAGAACCCGGGTCTACAGTCAGAACTGGAGGAGGCCGTTGCCGATGGCTACGCAGACGGGCGTGGCCGCGCACTGGTCGAAACGAACTTGCCCTACGACGCCTTGCCGGAATCCAGCCCCTATTCATTCGAAGAGATGATGACGCGCGAGATCGTGTACGATCCGGCAACAACGCCTGGCCGAGGCAAGCGCTAAGCTTCTTGGAACCAGAAGACACGCAAGCAGATTACCAGGAACGCCGATGCCCCCTCCATCTTCTCCGAAGCGCAAAGACCCGCCGGCCGAGCCGTTCAAGCGGGCGCTTGGCATGGCGTCGCGTGCGATCGCCGGCGACAAGGAGATGCAGGTCGCGTTCGGCGCCGGCAAGCCCGACCTTGACGGCAAGTCGATGACGCTGCCGGAGCCTTCGCGGTTGCCGACCGCGCGCGAAATTGCCGTCATTCGGGGCTGGGCTGATAGCCTGTCGCTAACGGCCGCCATGCACGACGCGCGGTTGCACCGTAGGCTTGCGCCGGAAGCGGGGGCGGCGCGCAACGTGTTCGAGGCGGTCGAGCGGGCGCGGGTGGAATCGATCGGTTCGAGCCGCATGCCGGGCATGGCGAAGAACCTCACCGCCAAGGTCGAGGAACAGTACAGCCACGCGCGCTATGCCGCGATCAAGGACCGCGCCGATGCGCCGCTCGAGGATGCGCTGGCGTTGCTTGTGCGCGAGCGGCTGACCGGCCAGGCGCCGCCGGAAAATGTGCGCCATCTCGTCGATTTGTGGCGTCCGTTCGTGGAAGAGCGCTCGAAGGACGCCTTCGCGAAGCTCGACAAGATCGCACTCGATCAGGCCGCGTTCGGCAAGACGATGCGCGACCTGCTGCGCAAGCTCGACCTTTCCGAGGAGCTTGCCGACGGCGAGGCCGAGGAAGGCGACGATTCGAGCGAGGAGAATTCAGAGAACGGCGAGGAGCAGTCGGAGGAGCAGCAGGAGGGCGGCGAGGGCGATCCCGAGCAGACTGAAGAGAAGATGGCGGAGTCGCAGGACGGCGAGTTCGAGGAATCCGCCGACAGCATGGATACCGACGAGTTCGACGCCGACGGCGAGGAAGAGTTCGACGCCAACGAGCCGTGGCGGCCGAACCAGAACGTGCTCGATAACCCGGAAGCGTTTGGCTACAAGATCTTCAGCCGCGCCAACGACGAGGAAATCACCGCCGAAGAGCTGTCGACGCCGGACGAGCTCGAACGCCTGCGCTCGTTCCTCGACAAGGAACTGCGGGCCCTTTCAAGCGCCGTCGCGCGGCTAGCGAATAAGCTGCAGCGCCGCCTGATGGCGCAACAAAACCGCGCGTGGGATTTCGATCTCGAGGAAGGCCAGCTCGATGTGGCGCGCTTGCCGCGCATCATCATCGACCCGATGTTCCCGCTGTCGTTCAAGCACGAGCGCGATACGAGCTTCCGCGATACCGTCGTCACGCTGTTGATCGACAACTCCGGCTCGATGCGCGGGCGGCCGATCATGGTCGCTGCATGCTGCGCGGATATTCTTGCCCGCACGCTGGAGCGTTGCGGCGTCAAGGTCGAGATCCTCGGCTTCACCACCAAGGCGTGGAAGGGTGGCCAGGCACGCGAGGCATGGCTGGGCGCTGGCAAGCCGCCGGTGCCGGGGCGTCTCAACGACCTGCGTCATATCATCTACAAGACCGGCGATGCGCCGTGGCGCCGCGCCAAGCGCAACCTTGCGCTGATGATGCGCGAAGGACTGCTGAAAGAGAACATCGACGGCGAGGCGGTCGCGTGGGCGCATAGCCGCCTGCTCGCGCGCCAGGAAAATCGCAAGATCCTGATGGTGATTTCCGATGGCGCGCCGGTCGATGATTCCACGCTGTCGGTGAACTCCGGCAGCTATCTCGAGCAGCACCTGCGGCAGGTGATCGAGGAGATCGAGACGCGCTCGCCCGTCGAGCTGATCGCGATCGGTATCGGCCATGACGTGACGCGCTACTACCGCCGCGCGGTGACGATCAACGACCCGACTGAACTTGCCGGTGCGATGACCGATAAGCTCGTCGAATTGTTCGAGGAGAAGGCTGCGACACGCAGCAAAGAGCAGCAGGCCTCGCGTGGCCGGGCGGCGGCGCCAAAGAGCAAGGCCGTTGCTAAGCCGGCGCGCAAGGCGAAGTCGGCGAAGCGGTGATGCCGAACGAGGCACAAGCGTTGCGCATCTTCAGTGGCGGTGCGCCGCAGCAGGTTTTGCGGGCGCTGTCGCCGGAGATCGAGACAGCGATTGGGCGGCGCGTTGATTTCACATTCGCGCTGGTCAGCGAGATTGCGCGAAGGCTCGTTGACGGCGAGCTGGTCGATCTGGTGCTGCTGCCGGTGCCGTTGCTCGATGTGCTGGGAAAGACCGTTGCGCTGCGCCCCGAGACCCGTTCGCAGATCGCGCGCGTCGGCATCGGCGTGATCGTGCGCGCGGATGCGCCGCGGCCCGATATCTCCAGCGCGGATGCGGTGCGCGCCATGTTGCTTGCGGCGCGCAAGGTTGCGCTGCCCGATCCGAGCACGCCGAGTGGCAGCCACCTCGCGCGCGTGATGGTGCAGCTTGGCATCGCCGAAGCGATGGCTGCGAAATCGATCCACAAGGGCGCGATCCACGGCGGTGGCGAGCTGGTGGCGCGTGGCGAGGCCGACGCGGGGCTTTATCTCGTCAGCGAGGTGCGGACGGTCGCCAACCTTGAGATCGTCGGGCTGTTGCCACCGGAAGTACAGAGCCACGTCGTCTATGGCGCGGCTGTCCCAGCGTCCAACGCCGCGCCGGAAGATGCGCTCGCTTTCATCCGTTTTGTGACCGATCCAGCAAGGGCCGCGATGTGGCGGGCCGGCGGCTTCGAGCTCGCGTAGGCCGGAGCGGACGCCGGCACTTCTGGCGGTCGAAGCCCGACGTGTTGCTCGGTCCGGCTCTGAAATGTCCGGCTTCAGAACTTTCAGCTGTCGGCACTAGCCCGACCGTCGTCGACCGGCCAGCTTGATTTCCGAGGTTGACCCAACCTGTCATTTTCGCGAACGGCGCGATTGAGCCGCCTCCCCCTTGAAGAGGCTGTCGCAAAACTTGCATGGTGGGTCGTGGCGTGCGAGTCGGAAGCGCAAAGCAGTTGCGTCGCGTGGGCAGGCCGGCACGGGGCGCGAACGTGACACCATCGATACCATCGAAGAAGATCCGGCGGCGGCC
>CAMDPA010000235.1 GCA_945903565.1 Devosia equisanguinis
CAAGGGCCACTTTGGCCTTGAAGTCCGGTGAGTGGTTCCGGCGTGTTCGCTTCGTCATTCTGGCTCCTGATTCGCACGCACAACCGTGCGCGCTGTCAGGCAGAGATTCCACTCATCGCACCGTCCGAAATTGTGGAGCCGTCTCTCACCAAGCGATGCCCCGTCGGGCAGACGGACCTGTACCGATAGCCTGGGCCGACCCAAGATTTCGAGCAGAGCCAGACACCGTTTTGGCTGCCCGTGCTTTTCCTCTCGTCCCGTTTCGATACGCCTCCTACTGGCGTCTTTCTTGCTTGACGACACTGCAACACATGCAAGCGAAAGCAACGAAAATGACGGCGAAATGGCAGCCCGAAGACGACGCAACGCCAGTACCTTCCGAAGTAGAATCAATGGCTTCGGTATTGGAAGGGCGGCACGGCGTGCACGCCGAACACGTCGCGCAGTTCTTCTCGGATTGGAACGCACAGAACGGCGATACCTCTCGGTCTTGGGCATGGGCGGCCGTGACGGAGAAGGTTCGTCTTCGAACCACCCAGCGCATGGGGACCGAGCCGCGTCATCGCTGATCAAATAGCGAGCAAACACTTCCTCAAGGCCATTGGTCTAAATGTCCAAGGCCGATGTCGCGACCAGATGAGACCGGCGTTACAACAAAGTAGCCATGAACGAATCTTCCAGCCCGGTCCTCGAGTCGGCGGTCGCCGGCAGACGATCCGCCCGCGCCGTCGGCATCGCACGCCACGTCTCAGCCATCGTGCTGGGCGCAGGTGATCGCGCCGTTGACCGCGGCAACGCGCTCATCGCCTTTGCGGTGCGAGTAGCAAGCGCGGCCATCCTTCTCATATCGCAAGTGGCACTTGCCCGGTGGATGGGCGCAGCCGAATACGGCACATATATCTACGCCTGGACGCTGCTGTTGGTGTTGGGTGGCATTGCCACCGCCGGGCTCAACGTCGGTGCGATCCGGATCGTTTCGGAATTGCGGGAACAGTCGGCTCACGACGCCCTGCGTGGGTTCCTTAGAAGCAGTCGCCTTCTCGTACTCGCAGTTGGAGCGGTCATTGCCGGCCTCGCAACCATTGCCGCCTTTACGCTCGCCGCTCGCCTCCCCGGCGGCCCCTGGATCGCCGTTACCGTGCTGCTGGTAGCCGTTCCCGCCTACGCACTTACCGACCTTCAGGACGGCATCTGCCGTGGTTGCGGACGAATTGTCAGCGCATTGGTTGCTCCATACATCGTGCGGCCATTGCTGATCCTCGGCGGGATCGGCCTCATCCACTATCTGGGTATACCGTTGAACGCCGCAGTTGCCGCGATCGCCGCTGTGATTGCAACGTGGATCGCGTGGGCCATCCAAACCGTGGTCGTCACACGTGAGTTGCGCACCATTGTTCTGCCCGGTCCGCGCGCATACCGGGCTCGGGCATGGGCCACGACGTCGGCCCCTCTGTTGCTGATGGGCGTGTTCGACCTCGCCATGCAGCATATCGACATCATCGTCATCTCGAACCTGTTGTCGACGGCACAGGCCGGCATCTATTTCGCTTCCGCAAAAACCATGGCGCTGATCCTGTTCGTGCATTATGCCGTCGGCAGCGCGATGGCCAATCGCTTCGCGGCCATCTCGACGCGCGGCGATACGGAGGCGTTACGTGCCAGCGTACGCGACGCGGTACGATTGACGTTCTGGGCATCACTGGCGATGACCATCGTCATGCTCGCCGCCGGCCGGCCACTCCTGGCGTTGTTCGGACCCGACTTCGTCGACGGTTACCCTGTCATGTGCGTGCTGGCGGTCGCCATCATGGCACGCGCTGCAATCGGCCCAGCCGAAGCACTGCTCACGATGTCCGGCGGACAGGCCGATTGCGCCCGCACGCTGATGATCGCGGCACTCGCCAACCTCATTCTCAACCTGACGCTGGCGCCACTGTTTGGTATCCTAGGCGCGGCAGTCGCGGTCGGCACGGCCATGATACTGGGCGCATTCCTCAACTGGCGCTCAGCCAAGCGCAGGCTCGGCTTCGACATCGGCATCTGGGCGCTGCACCGTCGCTGATGCCCGGAGTGGCCTCTTGAGCAAGTCCACTCAGCCGAAATATCGCTCCAGAAACGCGCCGTAGACATCTACCAAACGGTGCAAATCAACGATGTCACAGTGCTCATCTACCTGGTGGATTGTGCGATTCAACAGGCCGAATTCGATCACTGGACAGTAGAAGTGGATGAATCGAGCATCCGACGTCCCGCCCCCTGTCGACATCCGCGGCGTTAACCCTGTGATCGACTTTGCCGCCCCCGACATGGTGTCGACGAGCGGACCTGGCTTGGTGCGAAACACATCCCCCGTACCGCTGAACGTGAGCTGCCAGCGCGCACCGAGCTCGGCCGCGGTCGCCTCGCAAATCGCGCGCACGTGAGCTTCGACCTTGGGCCTCGTCCACAGATCGTTGTAGCGGATATTGAGCTTCGCACGCGCCTCGGAGGGGATAACATTTGTCGCGGCATTGTTGACCGAGATCACCGTCACTTCGAGGCTCGACGGCTCGAAGTTCTCCGTTCCCTTGTCGAGCGGCGCGGAGGACAGCCGGTCGATCATCCGGGCGAGCTTGGGCACCGGATTTTCCGCCGTACGCGGATAAGCGGCGTGGCCCTGTTTGCCAAGTACGATCAACTCGCCGTTGAGGCTGCCACGCCGGCCGATCTTCAACTCGTCGCCGAACGTGTCGAGGCTCGATGGCTCGCCGACGATGCAGGCGTCCATCCGCTCGCCGTTGTCCTTCATCCAATCGAGCACCTTGGCCGTGCCGTTGATCGATGGCCCCTCCTCGTCACCCGTGATCAGGAACGAGATCGCCCCGGGAATCTTGCCATTGCGACTGGCGATGAAGCGCAGCGCCGCCACCGCGAAGCACGCGATCGCACCCTTCATGTCGATCGCGCCGCGGCCCCACAGCACACCATTCTCAACGACACCGGCGAACGGCGGATGCGTCCACGCCTTCTCGTCACCGGGCGGAACCACGTCGGTATGCCCCGCGAAACAAAGATGAGGGCCATTGGTGCCCAGCGCACCGAACCGCGCATAGAGATTGTCGACATCGGGCGTGCCCGGTGCGCTGAACGGCAGCCGATGGCACTGAAACCCGGCCGGCTCAAGCAGCGACTGCAGCAACGTGAGCGCGCCACCTTCGTCAGGCGTCACGCTACGGCAGCGGATCAGCGCCTGAGCGAGCGCCACGGGGTCGGTGGTGAGAGAGGCGGAGGTTGTCATCAACGGAATCCGTGCATGGCATGCGTCGTTGTATGACGCGCACATGATGTTAGCGCCCTGCGAATTCTGCACAATAGCGGCATCATTGCCCGCCCACGGGATCGGGACCATACCGGTTTGCCCCGGACGTTCCCGCATGAAATCCGTTCTCGACGATCGACCAGAAGAACGCGATCACGAGGCCGAGGAGCACCAGTTTCTCTGCCGGACTCATGACTTCTGGGTCGAGCAGAAGACCGTTGTAGTTGGCGACGACCAGCGCCGCCATCAGGCCACCCAGCGCATATCCAAGCCAATGCGGCCAATCGCGATCGTTGAACCGCTTGATCGCAATCGCCGCCGACGGCCACGTGATCAACAAGTTCCAGACCGTGCCGGCGAACGACGGCGGTTTCACCACACCATTCTCGACCGTCATGGCGCTCGGGTCGACGACGGCAGTCACCGCCATCGACACCGCAATCAACACCAGCAGGCCAAGCCAATACTCTTGCCGGCCGATGCGGCCGCGCGCGGAAAAGAAGTAGTTGGAAAGGTTCATCTCGGTTCCACGTGTGCCAACGACACAAAGCAAGGGGGCTCGAACGCATTCAATACGGAACTCGAGTGGGCAGCGCTCCAGAGTGCTTTCCGCTCGAGCCTAATCGCGAAAGACCAACGACGACCGTAGGCTGGGTCAAGCACTTGCGCGACCCAGCACTTGGTCCAGCAGACGTGGATTGCTGGGTCGCGCGCCCATGCTCCCCATCGACGCTTGACCCAGCCTACGTTCCACGCGCTCCAGCCGAAACCGCTGCAGCCGCCACTCCGGCCAAAGCCCCCGAACGCGCCGACAAAGCGCTCTGGGCAATCGTGATCTTCTGCCAGATCTTCGCCGACAGGTTGGCGGTGATCTGCTGCAGGTCGCTCGACGCGGCCACGACCAACGGATCCTTGGTGCTCTGAGCATAGACCGCCGCGACCTTGGCCGCCATCGACAGCATCTCCGAGCAGTAGTCGAGATAGCGCATGAGTTCGTGCGGGCTCAGCGTGCGAACCGGCGAGGCCGGTGTGGTGTCTGCCAAACTCGTTGCCGGGTCCTTGGTCAACTGGTGCATATCGATGACGTGAATGATCGAGCGCAGTTCGTCGAGATCACCGAGCGCCTGCTGCCGTTTCCAGCGGCCTTCCAGCGTGGCGAGAAAAATCACCGTCGCACCAGCGACGAGGATGATGTTCAGCCCGGCTTCGATGCCCTGCAGCGTGCTGAAGATGCTCTCGGTGTCGCGCTTCACCTCGATCTGCGTCGAGACGTAGCCGATCAAAGCCAAACCCGCGACAATGACCACGGCACTCAGCACGCGCAGCAGATAGTTCGGCCGCTCCAGCATATGCGCACGGGTGTCGTTCTCGCGTGCGATCTGCGTCAGCTCCGCACAGACCTTGGCGAGCCCAGCCTTGGGAAAACGCTCGGCGACCCGCCGCTCGAGCTTTTCCAGCGTGGCCACGATCTTGGCCGAGTTGAGCGAACGGTACATTGATTGAACCTTGCCGTCCCTGCTTCAGGCCGCGGTGAGCTTGGCCATCACGGCCTCGTCGACCTCGAAGTTGGAGAACACGGCCTGTACATCGTCGTCGTCTTCCAGCGCGGCGATCAGCTTCATGATGCTGCCGGCCTGCTCCTCGCCAACTTGCGTCGTGAGGTTCGGCTTCCATACCGTCTTGACGCTGGCGGGGGGACCGAGCTTGGACTCCAGCCCGTGCGCCACGCTGCCGAGATTGTCGAAGGTGGTCGTCACCATATGGCCGCTGTCGTCGGAGATCACGTCGTCGGCTCCCGCATCGATGGCCGCTTCCAGCACGGTGTCGGCCGAGCCCACGTCGGGCTTGAACACGATCTCGCCGACACGGGCGAACATATGCGCCACCGAGCCCGTCGAACCGAGATTGCCGCCCTGCTTGGTGAAGTAGGCCCGCACCGCGCCGCCGGTACGGTTGCGATTGTCGGTGAGCGCCTCGACCACGATTGCCACCCCACCTGGCCCATAGCCCTCGTAGCGCACGTTCTCGTAGGTATCCGTATCCGCGCCTAGCGCCTTCTTGACGGCACGTTCGATGTTGTCACGCGGCATGTTCTCCGCACGCGCATTCTGGATCGCAAGCCGCAGCCGCGCGTTCATCTCGGGGTCCGGCAGCCCCGCCTTCGCCGAAACCGTGATCTCGCGGGCCAGCTTTGCGAACAGCTTGGCCTTGGCCGCATCCTGGCGGCCTTTCCGATGCATGATGTTCTTGAACTGTGAATGACCGGCCATGGCATTCTCATTGCTGCTGAAGGACGTGCCGCGCAAAGCACCATATTCCCGCCCAGCCAAGGGCGCGAAACGAAGGAGCAAGCCGCGACGCTGCGCCGTTTCTAGGCCGGAGTCGCCGCGAGTTCAATTCTTCCTCTCCCCGCCGAGAAGCGTCGAGAGGGGATATCGTGCAGTTCTTTACAGCATGGGGGCGCTTGGCATATGGCATACCAGAGAACAAAAAGAGGGAATACTGGCGATGCCAATGACCGAAGAGCAGGCCGAGCGTTTCGCCATTCGTGAGCTGCTCGAGAACTGGGCCGTATGGCGCGACGCGACCTTATGGGACCGTTTCCGGACCGTCTGGCACCCGGAAGGCGAGATGTGGGCCACGTGGTTCCAAGGGACCTACGAGGAATTCATCAAGGCCAACCAGGAAGGCTTCGCCAAGGGCGTGCGCATCCTGCACTTCATGGGCGGATCGTCGATTGATCTTGCCATGGACTTAGCCCAGCCGCGCGCCATCGCGCAGAGCAAGATGACGATCAACCAGCGCGCTACAGTGCACGGCGTCGAGGTCGACGTGTTGTGCACGGGCCGCTTCTACGACTTCCTCGAAAAGCGGGACGGCAAGTGGGGCCTCGTGCTGCGCCGCCTTTGCTACGAGAAGGACCGCATGGATCCCGTCGATCCCAGCGCGACATTGAAGCTTGATCAGGCACTCCTCAACGAGTTCCCGATCGGCTACCGGCATCTGGCGTATCTGCAAGCGCAGGTCGGCTACAAGATCAAGAAGGACATGCCCGGTCTGGTCGGGCCGGACACCGATGCGCTCTATGCAAAGGGCGCGGGCTGGCTTGTGGGCAAGCCGGCCAAATAGGCGTCACTTGGTGAGGGTGGAAAGTGGGTTGCAGCCCACGTCAGAAAGCCCCAAGAGCAGCCGAGGCAATCAATCGTGATCGGTTTCCTGAGACGGCTTTTCGGCGCCCGCGAAACGACCACCAAAGCAATCGTTGCGAATAATCCAAGGGAAGGAACGAGCACCATGGCAGTGAAGTCCGATATCGAGATCGCACGCGAAGCCAAGATGAAGCCGATCGCGGAGATCGGCGCCAAGATCGGCATTCCCGGAGACGCACTGCTGCAGTACGGCCCGACCAAGGCCAAGATCTCCTACGAGTTCATCAAGGCGCAGCAGGGGAAGAAGGACGGCAAGCTGATCCTCGTCACCGCGATCAACCCGACACCGGCCGGCGAAGGCAAGACCACCACCACGGTCGGCCTCGGCGATGGCTTGAACCGCATCGGCAAGAAGGCGATGAGCTGCCTGCGCGAGCCGTCGCTCGGCCCGTGCTTCGGCGTCAAGGGCGGCGCTGCCGGCGGCGGTTATGCCCAGGTCGTCCCGATGGAGGACATCAACCTTCACTTCACCGGCGACTTCCACGCCATCACGTCCGCGCACAACTTGCTCTCCGCCCTGATCGACAATCACATCTACTGGGGCAACAGCCTCGGCATCGACGAGCGCCGCATCGCCTGGCGCCGCGTGATGGACATGAACGACCGCGCGCTGCGCTCGATCGTCGGCTCGCTCGGCGGCGTCGCCAACGGCTTCCCGCGCGAGGACGGCTTCGACATCACCGTCGCCTCCGAGATCATGGCGATCTTCTGCCTCGCCAACGACCTCGAGGATCTCGAGAAGCGGATCGGCAACATCGTCATCGGCTACACCCGCGAGCGTAAACCGATCACGGCCAAGCAGCTCAAGGGCGACGGCGCGATGACCGTGCTGCTCAAGGACGCGCTGATGCCGAACCTGGTGCAGACGCTGGAGAACAACCCCGTGTTCATCCACGGTGGCCCGTTCGCCAACATCGCCCACGGCTGCAATTCCGTGCTCGCCACCAAGACCGCGCTGAAGCTGTGCGACTACGTCGTCACCGAAGCCGGCTTTGGCGCTGATCTCGGCGCGGAGAAGTTCTTCGACATCAAGTGCCGCAAGGCCGGCCTCAAACCCGCCGCGGCCGTGATCGTCGCCACCGTTCGCGCGCTCAAGATGCACGGCGGCGTCGCCAAGGACGACCTCAAGAACGAGAACACGGCTGCCGTCGCCAAGGGTTGCGACAACCTCAAGCGCCACATCGAGAACGTGAAGAAGTTTGGTGTACCCCCGATCGTCGCCATCAACCGCTTCATCACCGATACCGACGCTGAGATCGCCGAAGTGATCAAGTCGGCGGAGAGCGTCGGCACCAAGGCGTTCCTGTGCACCCACTGGGCGGACGGCGGCAAGGGCATCGAGGCGCTCGCCCGCCACGTCGTCGAGGTTGCCGAGAGCGGTGTTGCGAACTTCAAGCCGCTGTACCCCGACGAGATGCCGCTGTGGGACAAGGTCAAAACCATCGCGACCCAGATCTACGGCGCTTCCGAAATCGTGGCCGACACGTCCGTGCGCAACCAGTTCAAGGACCTTCAGGTCAACTACGGACACCTGCCCGTGTGCATGGCGAAGACGCAGTACTCGTTCTCGACCGACCCGAACCTGCGCGGCGCACCGTCGGGCCACGTTGTCCCGGTGCGTGAGCTGCGGCTGTCGGCCGGCGCGGAGTTCATCGTCGTCATCACCGGCGACATCATGACGATGCCCGGCCTGCCGCGCGTGCCGAGCGCCGAGGTGATCCGCCTCAACAAGGATGGCCAGATCGAAGGGCTGTTCTAAACGTTACGACAGGTGTCAGAGCCTCCGGGTCTGACACCCCTAGAACCCGGAGCCCCCCGTGACCAACGCCGCCCTCACCGCCGAA
>CAMDPA010000236.1 GCA_945903565.1 Devosia equisanguinis
GCCGCAAAGCCAAGAGGTGCGCCGCCTGACGGCTCGCGCCTCTCTCGACATCATCGGCGTCCCCTGCTTCCGCCGATGATCATCCGAACCCGCCGAAGCGGCCAAGTCGTGTGCTATCAAAACCAGACAAGTCCAAAAGCTACTGACACGCGAGTGAGTGGATTTATGAAACTCGATTTTAGAATGAGGCATTGCCGCCATGCACCTCGTACGGTTTAATCAGTGTGACGCTGCCCGCATGCAGGTCGGCGCGAACGGGATGGAGGCGTGAATGATGCTTGGTTTCAGGCTGGTGCTCGTCTCGAGGTTGGCTGCCTTTGCTGCTGCCGGGCTGTCATGGCCGTCTGCCGTCTCGGCGCAGGAGTTTCCAGCGCGGACGATGCAGGCGGTGATTGGATTCCCGGCGGGCAGCGGTGCCGATATCATGTGCCGCTACTTCGCGACCAAGGCGGGCGAGCTCGCGGGGCAGAGCATCGTGATCGTCAACAAACCAGGCGCATTCGGCAGTTTGTCGTATGCCCAGGTCGCGAGCGCCAAGCCCGACGGCTACACGATCCTGATGGCGGGCAACGCGCTGATGTCGGCGAGCCGGGCGTTCATCAAGACGCTGCCGTTCGATCGCAAGTCGTTCGTGCCGGCGACATCGTTCGCGGAGACGCCGTTCATCGTGACGGTGGCGGGCAGCTCGGCGCTGCAGACGGTGCCGGATTTGATCACTCAGTTGAAGGGCAAGCCGCGCAACCGCTACGGCACGAACAATCCGGCGAACGTGGCGGCGACGGCCTATTTAAGATCGTTGACGGGGTTCGAGGCGGAAGCCGTTACGTATAAAGCGGCGGCGGATGCGCTCACCGATGTCAGCAACGGCACGCTCGATTTCATGATTTTCGACGGGGCTTTTGCAATCGGGCAGATACGCTCGGGTAAGCTGAAGGCGCTCGCGGTGACGAGCATTTACCGGTTGCCGACCATTCCCGATGTCCCGACCATGCAGCAGGCAGGTTTCAAGGATTTCGACTTCAATCCGTGGTGGGGCGTTTATCTGCCTGCGGGTACACCGCCGGCGATCGTCGAGAAGGTCGGGGGCTGGTTCGCGCAGGTCGCCAAGATGCCGGAGACGGCCAAGCAGCTCGAGCCGATGGTGCTTGTTCCGTCCGTCGAGGGGCCGGCGACGATGAACGCCAAGCTCGATGCGGATGGCGTGATGTGGGAGCGTTCGTTGAAGGCGGCGGGCGTTGAGCCGCAGTAAGGGCGTAGGGTGCAATAGCCCCCTTGGGCGTATTGCACCGTTTGCGCGTGGAACGGTGCAATACGCGAAGACGCTATTGCACCCTACGGCTTTGCCACCAGGCTTACCTTCTCGCCGGGCGTGACCGATGCGAGAGCCGTGACGTCGTCGAGGGCGCGGGCCCACACGTTGCACGGAGCGGGAAGGCGGCATTCCCTAGGCTTGGAGATCGGAGTCGGGCCGAACGGTACGAGAATGCGATCCTGCTCGATCCAGAAGTAGATCTCGCCCACGGTCGCGTTGATGCGCGCGGTGCGGTCGCGGCCGGTTTCGAGGGGCGTTTCGAAGTGGATGCTGGCGCCCCAGGTCTCGGCCGTTGAGTGGAGTGGCAATGCCTGCCAAACGCGGTGCGCGGTCTGGGTATCGAGCAGCTCGATGCGCAGCGAGATCCGGCCTGCGGTCAGAACCGCGATGCGAGTCTGGGTCGTTGGTCCGGTTGCACGCTGTTGCGGCTTGCGGGTGTCGGCTGACTTGCGCAGGAGATTAGTCGGCATGAGACGGGTCGCTTTCGGCTGATCCCGACTCCTATCAGCCCACGCCCGATGGCGAAAGCATGTCGCCCACTGCAAAACGCGATCGGCATCGGCCAAAGTGAGCGGCAGGCGAATGGGTGTCGGAGACCCAGCAGAAGACTTGGGTGAGGCCCGCAATAGCTCTGAAGATCAATATGGTGCCTTCGGCACTTCTTTCGCTGGGTCCCCGACGAGGTTCGCGCCTGAAGTGGCGCTCACCTGTCGAGGATGACGAGCCGTTTTATATTCAGTCATTCATCACGCTGGCGGCGGGCCGAACACCAGCACGGCGTTGAGGCCGCCGAAGGCAAACGAGTTCGACATCGTGTACGAGATCTGCTTGTTGCGGCCGACGTTGGGTACGTAGTCGAGATCGCACTCGGGATCGGGCTCTTCGAGATTAATGGTCGGCGGCAGATAGCCTTCCTCCATCGCCTTGATGCAGGCGACCGCCTCGATGCCGCCGCCGGCGCCGAGCGGGTGGCCGTGCATCGACTTGGTCGAGGAGATCGCGAGCTTGTTGGCGTGGCTGCCGAACACGCGCTTGATGGCGTTGGTCTCGTTCTTGTCGTTGATCGCGGTCGCGGTGCCGTGGGCGTTGAGGTAGTCGATGGCGGTCGGCGTCAGCTTGGCATCCTCCAGTGCGATCCGCATTGCCTCGGCCGGGCCTTCGATGTCGGGGTTGACCATGTCCTTGCTGTCGGAGGTCATGCCGTAGCCGACAAGCTCCGCCAGGATCGTGGCGCCGCGCGCCTTGGCGTGCTCCAGCGATTCCAGCACCAGCAGACCCGCGCCCTCGCCGAGCACGGTGCCGTTGCGTTTCTTGGAGAATGGGAAGCAGCCCTGCGGCGACAGCACGTGCAGCGCCTGCCAGGCCTTCATGGTGCCGAGGTTGATGACCGATTCAGATGCGCCGGCGATGGCGACGTCGACCATGCCATGGCGGATATAGTCGCGGGCGATGCCGATCGCGTGCGCCGCCGTCGAACAGGCGCTGCAGGTTGCGAAGGTCGGGCCCTTGACGCCGAACTCGATGCCGACGTGGGCTGAGGCCGACGAGCCGATGATGCGCAGCAGCGTGAGTGGATGGGTGGCGCGCTTGTTCTCGATGAACAGATCGCGATAGGACTTTTCGAAGGTCACGAGGCCGCCGGCGCCCGAGCCGATGATGCAGGCCGTGCGATAGGGGTTCGTGAAAGGAACCTCGAGGCCCGATTGCAGCACGGCTTCTTCCGCAGCGGCGGCGGCGAACCACGAATAGCGGTCCGCATGCATGATGATCTTGTCGCGTTTGAAGTTCTTTAATCGCGCCTTGGGATCGAAGCCCTTGATCTGTGCCGCGATCAGGATCTTCAGATCCTCGAGCGGGAAACCGCCGAGCTCGGATACGCCGCACTGGCCAGCCTTGATGCCGGCCCAGAACTCCGCCACGTTGAGGCCGATCGGGGTGACGACGCCAAGGCCGGTTACTACGACCCGACGGCCGCCATTACTGAAGGACATATCGCGCTATCTTGGTTCTTGGGTTGAACGACGCTTCGCTTGGGCATGGAGGCTTTGCATGCATGGGGCATGCGTCATGATGCACGGCGTCGCCCACGAAGGAAGCGGGAGGACCAATGCGGTCAGGCGTAGCACTTGCCGTTCGAGCAAGACAGGTGCCGGTAAAATTATGGCAAACAAAGGCTTAACCGCCGTGGCGGCGCCGCCTGTGCTCAGGCCTTGGCGCCAGCGGGTGCGCCAGTGCTCTCGATCAGAGCCTTGACCTTGTCGACGACCGAGCCGACGGTCTTGAAGTCGCCGGCCTCTTCGTTGGCGTTATAGGGGATCTCGACCCCGAACGCGTCCTCGATGTCGAATACGATCATAGCAAGATCGAGTGATTCGATCTTGAGATCTGTGAGCGCGGTCGACGCATTGATGTCGTCGCGCGGCTCCTTCATATGCTTCCGGAGAATCTCGATAATCTTGGTCGCGACTTCGTCCATGTCATTCTCCCGCCCTGCTCGTGATCGGTCAGAGGTTCGATCACTTGAATTCAAAGGGCTCGATTTGGCGTATATCACGCCATTTAGTTCAAGTTGTTTGCCACGACAAGCAGGCGGGTCACATAACCGTAAACACCGCTCACGTCCAGCAGGCACGGTTCGCCATGGCCGGCGCGGCCGAAGCCCCGATATTCCGCCACTTAACCATGCCGAATGTTGCTGATGTGTTAGCGGTGCGCGGCTGATGACCCGACGAAGGTCGAGCAACCCTCTTCGCCCTGGGTGCTGGCGCAATCATGGCAAAACGTGTTCAATATGGTGCGACGTGGCGCCGCCGCACTGCCAACGAGAGCGCTGCCGCACGACCGGACCGGAAACGCTTCGAGAGATCCCGTCATGACGAATGTCACAGAGCAGGCCGCCGATCTGGCGCGGTATCCTTGGCTAAACCACTATCCGCCGGGGGTCGATTGGTACAAGGCCATCGAGCCGCAGCCGCTGTGGCATTTGCTCGACCAGGCCGTGGCCAAGCATCCGCAACGGCCCTGCACCTATTTCCTGGGCAAGCGGCTGACGTATCGGGAGATCGGCGAGCAGGTCGGACGGGCGGCGGCGGGGCTGCAGAAGCTCGGCGTCAAGAAGGGTACCAAGGTCGGGCTGTTCCTGCCGAATTCGCCGACCTTCATCGTCTACTACTACGCCATTCTCAAAGCGGGTGGTACGGCTGTGAATTATAACCCGCTGTATACGCTTGAAGAACTGACGTTTCAGGTGAAAGATAGCCAGACCGAGCTGATGATCACGCTCGACCTGGCCGTGCTGTTCGGCAAGGTGGAAGCGCTGCTGGCTGCCGGCACGCTGAAGCAGGCCGTCGTGGCGCCATTCCGGTCGCTGTTGCCGGGGACGAAGTCGGTGCTTTTCCGGCTGTTCAAGTCGGGCGATCTGGCGCCGTGGGGCCGCTCGGCGGTGGCGGGCAAGATCGTCGCCGAAGGTACGCTGATGGATAACGCGGGCAAGCCGGCGCCTGTCGAGATCGACCCGCGAACGGACGTGGCCGTGCTGCAGTATACCGGCGGCACCACGGGTACGCCGAAGGGCGCGATGCTGACCCACGCCAATGCCTATGTGAACACGCTGCAGGTTCTGGCGTGGGCGCCGGATATAGTCAATTCGCCGCAGCGGATGATGGGCGCGCTGCCGTTCTTCCATGTGTTCGCGATGACGGTGGTGATGAACTTCTCGATCGCGCTGGCGGCCGAAATTGTGATCATGCCGCGGTTCGTGCTCGACGACGCCTTGAAGCTGATCAGCACCACCAAGCCGACGTGCATGCCGGGCGTGCCGACGATGTTCACGGCGATCATCAACCATCCCAAGCTCAAGACGTTCGATCTGTCGTCGCTGCAGTTCTGCCTGTCGGGCGGCGCGGCATTGCCGCTGGAGGTGAAGCAGAAGTTCGAGACGCTGACCGGATGCAAGCTGGTCGAGGGCTACGGTCTGTCGGAGACGTCGCCGGTGGCGACATGCAACCCGATCGATGGGGCGGTGAAGCCGGGCTCGATCGGGCAGCCGCTGCCGGGGACGATCATTTCGCTGCGCGATATCGAGGATCCCAGCAAAGAAGTGCCGCAGGGACAGCAGGGCGAAGTCTGCATCAAGGGGCCGCAGGTGATGCTGGGCTACTGGCAGAAGCCGCAGGAGACGGCGGGACAGTTCATCGGCGATTTTCTGCGCACGGGCGATGTCGCGCGGGTCGACGAGGAAGGCTTCTTCTTCATCGAGGATCGGATCAAGGATCTGATCATCTGCTCGGGCTACAACGTCTATCCGCGCCGGGTGGAGGAGGCGATCTACGCGCATCCGGCGGTGGCGGAGGTGACAGTGATCGGTATCAAGGACGAGTATCGCGGCGAAGCGCCCAAGGCGTTCATCAAGCTGAAGCCCGGCGAAACGGCGACCGCGGAGGACATCCGCAAGCACCTGGAGGTGAAGATCTCCAAGATCGAGTTGCCCGCCGTGATCGAGTTCCGGGCGGAGTTGCCGAAGACGATGATCGGCAAGCTGTCGAAGAAAGAGCTCAAGGCCGAGGAGGCCGCGAAGCGGGCGGCAAAGGCGAAGGCGTAGAGCGTGGGGCGTTCCATCGAAAGCCGGTCGATATCGTGCGAGGGTCGCTGGGTCGCGCTGCGCTTGACCCAGCCTACGCGCTAGGGGTTTGAGTTGCGCGCCGATTTTAAGTGACCGCGCGGGCCGGGGGAGTGATGGACGTCATATTGATGGAATGGGTCAGCCTGCTGCTGCGCTGGCTGCACATGATCGCGGGCATGGCCTGGATCGGGGCGTCGTTCTACTTCATGCACATCGACGCGGCCTTGAAGCCCGCGCCCGGCATTCCGCCCGGCAAGGGGGGAGAGACGTGGGAGGTGCATGGCGGCGGGTTCTATCAGGTGCGCAAGTGGCTGGTGGCGCCGGACCAGTTGCCGCCGGAGCTGATCTGGCACAAGTGGGAGGCCTACACGACGTGGGTTTCCGGCTTCTTCCTGCTGATGACGATCTATTACGTCGGCGCGGATCTCTACCTGATCGATCCGTCCGTGCGTAGCATGTCGCCGTTGGCGGCGGGCGCGATCAGTGCGGGTGCGCTGGCGCTGGGCTGGGTGGTGTACGATCTGTTATGCAAGTCGGCGCTGGCGAAGAACGAGACGGCGCTGGCCGCCGTGCTGTTCGTGCTGATCGTGGCGATGGCCTACGGGTTCCAGCAGATCTTCTCGGGGCGTGGGGCGCTGATCCATACGGGATCGGTGATGGCGACGATCATGTCGGCCAACGTGCTGCTGATCATCATTCCCAACCAGGCGAAGGTGATCGCGGACCTGCAGGGGGGCCGTGCGCCCGATCCGGAGCTGGGCAAGATCGGCAAGATCCGGTCGACGCACAACAACTACCTGACGCTGCCGGTCGTGTTCCTGATGATCTCAGGTCACTATCCGATGACGTTCGGTTCGGCCTACGCGTGGGTGATCGTCGGGCTGGTGCTGATCGCGGGCGCGTTGGTGCGGTACTTCTACAACGAGCGCCACTCCGGGCGTGGCAGTCCGTGGTGGGCGTGGGGCGTGGCGGCGTTGGCGATTGTGCTGACGATCTGGATCACGATCGTGACGACGCCGGCGACGCGGCAAAGGCTGGGGTGGAAGCCGTTACCGGTGGTGAAGGCGTCGGCGGAACAGCGCAAGCTGGCCGCCGCGCAGGTACCCAAGGACGTGGACGATATCGTGACGTCGCGGTGCTCGATGTGCCATGCGGCCGAGCCGGTGTGGCGTGGCGTGCTGCATCCGCCGAAGGGCGTGCGGCTCGATACGCCCGGCGAGATCGCGCGGCAGAAACCGGCAATCCACCTGCATTCGGTGCTGACGCATTCGATGCCGCCCAACAACATCACCGATATGACGCCGGATGAGCGGCGTGTGCTGGCGGCTTGGGTGGCGGGGCGTTGAGGTCAGGTGGGACCGTTGGTCTGAGCGTTCTCCACCAGTCTGGGCTTACCGGGACGTGGAATGACGTGGCGCAGCGCGTCGGGATAGGGGATATCCGCGTTTTCGATATCGAAGTTGATCTTGATCTTGCCAGAGCCTTTCCACGATACGCCATCAACCATCCATACGGTCCACTTTGCCAGACCCGGTGCTTCACCGGTGTTGGTCCAGATTACATCCCCGTTCGGGATGTAGACCACACCGTAGATATCTATGACCGAGTTGGTGAAGGTGTGCTGCGCTTCGACGCGCTGGCTTTGGATGGCGAAACCAGCGTCAACACCGCTGGCGGCCGCGCGTAGACGGATCGTGCTATTCTCCCACTCGAGCGCGGCACTACCAGTCAGGGTTATTGTCACCCCGTCTCCGATGACGGTCGCGGTATCCACCTGGAAGTCGCCGCCGCGGATGATGTACAAGCCCGGCTGCATGACCACATTTGCGCCACCCTTGAGGGTCAGCCCGCCGCAGTACACGCCGGGCGTCAAAACATGGGCCCCACCTGTTTTCGTTACACCTTTGAATGTGCAGGCGCCGCCGACGGGAATAGGCCTTGTCGCCAGCGGATCAGGGATGAGTTCAGGCGCATACTCCAGAGGGGGCGTCACATTTCCGATATAGTGATGGCCATAGCCCATCGCTTGGACAGATTTCCCGACCAGAAAGTTCTCGGGTTGATGGGGATCGACGACATCGTCGGGATGATCCGAGTTGCCGTAAATATGACAGTTCGGAGCGATCACAGAAACGGAATCGTCCAGCTCGAGCGTATGCTTGCGTGTTGGGTGCATGGCCATGAAACAGACGGGTTCGCGAACCGAATCAGCCGAGGCTGCTGCCTTGACGGCAATCGGAATCGAGGTGAAGCCCAAGATCCGGGTTAGGACGGATCGCAAAAAAGCTGAATCGTGATCTGTGTGCGTGCGACCGTGTGACTCGGCAGCGCGGGATTCCTTGTCCCGGCGAACAGTCGTACGCCGTTGCATGATCGACAGACAAGCCATTCGGCAAAGATGGGAAGCCGTC
>CAMDPA010000237.1 GCA_945903565.1 Devosia equisanguinis
TGACGGCTCGCGCCTCTCTCGACCTCATCGGCGTCCCCTGCTTCCGCCGATGATCATCCGAACCCGCCGAAGCGGCCAAGTCGTGTGCTATCAAAACCAGACAAGTCCAAAAGCTACTGACATGGCGGAGGTGGCAAGGTGGCGTGGCCGGCAATGCGCCCAGATCCGCTCGTCGGACATTGGTGCCCGGAGCGATTGTGCCTGACAAGCATCCGGCCACGTGGGCAATGCAGCGATTCCGGATATTTCCAGAATCCTGACGCGGTATAGCTCGTCGAGGACCACCGAGCACCTCGAGTCTGGCTGGTCTCAAGGTTCGGCGCCGAATGACAGCCCCGGCGCTCGAGTTGCAGATGAGAGCGCTTCACGCGCGTGGATCATCGTCGAAAGCCAGCTACGCAAGCCTCAGACCGCTGGCAAAATCTCAAATGTGTTCCGCTCGGAACAGCGTGGAAATTCCAGCACGTGCATCAAGTGCACGTCCGGACTGCAAAGCGTTCCGGTCGGTTCACTCGAACGCCAGGGATGCCCGTTATGTCATCGCTAAAAGCTCTCACAATTGTCGCCGCTCTGGTTTTTGCCACGACGCAGGCAACGTCGGGTGCTGAGGCACGGGGGCTGCGGTTGGGTCTTGGAATCGGCTTACCAGTGGCCGCTGCAATTTTCGCTGCAGGTATCCACGAGCGACAGCAGGCCGAGGCGATGCGGCGCCGTGCGGCAATAGCCCAAGAAGCCCGCACGGTCGAGAGGGCGCGCCAAGCTCAGGCTGCAAAGGTGCGCGCTGCAGCAAAGGCTGCCGCTCAGGCGGAAGCCAATAAAGTGGAGATCGCTCGCAAGAGTAAGGTTTCTCGGATTGCGGAGGCGGCACGGCAGAGCGCGCCCCTCATACACCCCGCCAAGACTGTGGTCACTGCGAGGGCACCGACGCCCGTCACCACAGCCCCAAGCGCGGAGCAGGACGTTGTCCCATCGAATGGTCCGATCTTGCCAGTGCAAAAGACCGCTGACGAGTTGTGCCAGCGCTTCCTTCCAACAGCTGGCGTCACTATTGCCGTTCCGTGCGGCGAGTAGATTAGCTTGACATCGACGAGTACATTCGGGCAGGTCGCGCAGTGCTTGGGATCTTTGGGTACGTATTTTAAGGGTAAGAACTCCGATTGACCGGAGAAAAAACGACAAACAAGCAGCAGCTGGGGCGCTTTCGATTTATTCCAATCGAGTCGAAATCGCTCCAACTTTATGTTAACGCAATTGTGCTTTTGCGAAGGATTATACCCACCCAAACCATTACTGTTAATGGGCAAGACGAAAGCAATTCGGACGGACAAAAAAGTTGAGAAGGTTGCTCGAATGTTGATCCCCAACATGCCACTTCCGCGGTCGTTCGGCATCATGTCGGGCATTGCGTTTTGCTTAGTCGTCTCGTCGACAGCGCCGTTCGCTGCCTCGGGGGAAAAGATCGGGTCTGCGGTCTCTATCGTCAACACGGTGACGGGCAACTACGCCAAGCAGAAGCGCGGGCTGGCGGCGGGTGACAACGTGCGCCAGGACGAGCTGGTGGAAGTGAGCGCGGACTCGCTGGGAGAGTTCAGGCTCGATGACGATACGAAACTGGCGCTTGGACCAGGGGCACGCTTGCTGCTCGACAAGTTTGTCTATGACAGCGACAAAAAGGCAGGCTCGATCGTCGTGAACCTCGTGAAGGGTACCTTCAGGTTCATGACGGGACTCGCAACGAAATCGACCTACGTGGTTCGCACGCCGACTGCGGCAATCACGGTCAGAGGCACGATCTTCGACGTATTCATACTGCCCGACAACTCGACCTGGCTACTCCTGCACGAAGGTGCAATCGAGGTTCGTGGGGCCGGGAATGTTTGTCGCGTGCTCGACCGGCCCGGCCATGTCATGCGAGTGACGAGTACCGGTAGCGTCGGTGTTCCCATCAATTGGCAACGTCTCCCAGGTCGCACGTTTCCGTTCGATACCGCGTTTCCGTTCGTCGGGCGACCGCCACAGATCGATCCCACCCCCCAATTGACCCGGTTAGCGATTGTCGATGCCGCCAACGTCGAGCAGCGCGCCCAGGCGTGCACGACGCTCGCGCCCGTAGTGCCTGGTATGCGTCGAGCTAGTTCTCCGCCGCCTCGGCCAAGAGACCGCTTGCGCAAATCCAACCGCGATCGCGATGTCGAGGTCGTTCGGGCGAAGCCTGGCCGTGTGGTGAACGAGAAGCCTGCCCGCGTGGTGAAGAAGTCGCCGCCCAAGCGTCCGCCACAACGTCCAGGTCGCCGCACGGAGGCGGACGGGTTCCCGATCGGCATCGCAATCGGCATCGGTATCGGTGGTTTTCGTCCAGGTGGGCGCGGGATGGGACCGCGGTCTCCAATGCCGCAGATGCCCAGAGGCCGGTTTTCTCGCTGAGGTCTATGTCTCTCGAAGCTTGGCACCGAATGAACGATACATGGCTTCGGTGCCGGGAATGCGGCAGTTGATACAAGCCTCCAGAGCGGCGGTTTTGGCATTGGTGTCAGCGGCACCGATCGCAGCCAGCAGCGATGCGTGTCGACATGCCAGAAGTTGAAAGGCGGACGAGGCCTTCAGAGTCTCGTCGCCGAGCAAGGCAAAGATGCGCTCTGGTTTGGCTTTTCCCCGGAGCGTCATCTCGCCTACCTCCAGAATTGCGAAATGGGGCAGAGCACCGGCCGTCGATTCCCCGATTACGATGTCGGCGCCGCAGGTCTTTGTGGCTTCCTGCAATCTCGACGCCGTATTCACGACCTCACCAAGCACCGAGTAATCGAATCTCTGCGGCGAACCGACGTTGCCGACGACCGCGTTGCCGGTGTTTATGCCGATGCCGATACGAATAGGCTCGGCCGACATCGTCGAACCGTCATGATTGAGTTTTGCCAGTGCCTCGCGCATTGCCAGAGCGGCGCGGCAGGTGTTTTCCGCATGTAGCGGATCGCTCAGCGGTGCGTTCCAGAATGCCAGGATGGCATCGCCCATGTATTTGTCGATGGTACCCTTGTTCGTCAGTATCGCCTCCGTCAGCGGTGTGAACAGACGATTGATGAACTGAACGAGTTCAGCGGCGCTCAAGCTTTCTGAAAGTCTCGTAAAGCTTCTCACATCGGCAAAAAGGATGGTGATGTCGCGCATTTCTCCGCCCAACTTGAGCTTGTCTGGCTCGCGTGCCAGTTGCTCGACCATCGCAGGTGCGAGGTAGTGACCGAATGCGGCGCGGATTCTGTTCCGGTCGCGCTCCGTCTCGAGATATGCCGTCAGGGAGCAGCCAAGGTAGGTCAGCGCAATGGCAAGGGCCGGGTATGTTGGATCGATGAGCAGGCCCAGATGGTTGAATGAGAGCCAGGAGCCCATCAGGGCAACGGCCGCCAACGCGGTAGATGCGAGCGCTGCGGCCGCTGCACGATATCGTGTGAGAAGGAGTGCAACGGCGATTCCACTGAGGAGCAGCAGGGACAGCTCGAGTCCCAGGATGTAGTCTGGTCGCCTGAGGCTTACGCCGGCGATGATCTGCTCGAGCGCTTGAGCGTGAATCTCGACACCAGGCACATCTGGTGCAAGTGGCGTCGCTTTCACATCCGACAAGCCTATGGCCGTTGCGCCGATAATGACATGGCGTCCCTCGAGATCGGACCGGTCGACCTTACCCTCCAAGACATCCGCCGCCGAGATCGTGCGGCGCGGATCTGCCACGGCGAACCGCATCCACAGCTCGCTGTTGGGGTCGACTGCCAAAGCGTACGTGCCAACCTTGATGGCTTCGATTGCAGGCAGCCGCGATTTTCGGCCGCTGTCTGGTGCCGACTGCACAAAAATGGTGGTCTCGCCGATGCCGATGCGTAGCGCTTCCAGGGCCAACGACGGATAGACACGATCGGCGATGCCGACCAAGACCGGGACACGGCGGACGATTTGGTCACGCTCCGGAAACCAGTTGACCGCTGCGATTCCCGCCGCGGCATCGGCCAAGGCCGGCATCGGCAGAACGGCCGCCGAAAAGCGATGAATGGACGAGAGTGGAGGGGTTCCGGTGGCTGCGAGCGCCGCTTTGGGAAGCGGGACTGAGAAGCTGCCGCGTGCATCGCCGACAATGGCCAGCACCGAGCGTGAATTCAAAATTGCGGCCGCCAGTCGAGCGTCGCTCGACAATCGAGATGTGTCACCTGCGGACGCGGGAAAGCGGTCGGCCTCTGCGAACACGAGGTCAATCGCGATCGACGTGGTGCCGGCTGCGTGAAGGCGCGAGACGAGATCAGCAATGATGGTTCGCTGCCACGGCCATTGGCCGAAACGCTTCAACGATTTCTCGTCGATCGCAATCACTTTGACGGGGTAGCTTGTGTCGGCAATGCGGGGTGCAGCTCGCTGCCAGGAATCGAACGCGATCAACCGCAATTGCGAAAGAGGCAGCGGGTCGAGAATGCGAAGAACAAGGCAGCAGACGATCAATACGACCGGAACGAGATATGACGCCGATAGATTTGAGATGCTGGAAGAGTTCCTCGTCCACACGGATTTTGTTCCTGCTGGTGATTTCAAGCTTGGTCCTACTATCCATGCAAACCGTTGCGATGTGGTGGAAGCAGACCGTCCCCTCGTAGCCGAACCAAGTACGACGTAGTGACGACAATATTCGAGGGTTCGGCAGGCCGATGCCACTTCGGCTCGCTCACCGGCTCTGCTTGCGCGCTTCCAATTCGCGTTCGACGTGGGCGAGGTCGTCGTCGATCAGGGGCGCGTACTTATCGCGGATTTTCGTGAAATCGCGCTGCACCGCTTCCTGTTCCTCGTCGGACATATGATCCTAAAAACGGCGGTTGGACGTGCTTGACGAGTAGAAAATCCCGCATGTTCTGAAAGTTCGACGCCAAGCCCTGATCACCCTACGGGTGATACGAGGGATTTCATCCCCTCGTGCTCCCTGACGTCATGCGCATGCATGCCTCCGGTATGACGGTCGCGACCCTGGACCTGCCCCTAAAAGAAGTGGGTTTCCAAAGGGCTAGCCCTTTGGCGGGATCGAAGGGCAGCTTGCCGCGCCTCACTCCGGCTTCAGCCCGGCCTTCTTGAACGCGTCGCGCCAATGCACGGTGTGATCGGCGATCAGCTTGGCGAGGTCGGCTTGGGAGCCGCCGGTCAGGTGGAAGTCGGCGGCTTCGAGCTTGCCTTTAGTCGGCGGGTCGGCGAGCACCTGATTGATCACGACGTTGAGACGCTCGAGGATCGCGGGCGGCGTTCCCCCTGTCGTGACAAGGCCAAACCAGGTGCCCTGATCGGCGAACTGCGTATCGAGACCGCTTTCGCGGAACGTCGGCACGTCGGGCAGCGAGGCGACGCGCTTTTCGCCGTACACGCCGAGCACGCGCGCGTTACCGCCCTTGGCCTGCGAGGCGCCCACGCTCTGGCTGACGAACACCACCTGGATGTGGCCGCCGACGACATCGTTCAGCGCCAGTGCGACGCCGCGATAGGGCACGTGCAGCATGTCGATGCCGGCGGCCTGGATGAACGCCAGCGCGCCCAGATGCGGCGGCGTACCGAAGCCGGAGGTGCCGTACTTGAGCTCGCCGGGCTTCGCCTTGGCCAGCGCGATGAGTTCACCGACGGTCGCGGCGGGCACCTTCGGGTTGACCATCAGCGTCATGAACGAGCGCATCAGCGGCGCGATCGGGGCAAGGTCGCGCTGCGCGTCGTAGCTGAGCTTGGCGACGACATTGGGCGCCACCGCCAGCGAGGTATCGCCGAGCAGCAGCGTATGCCCGTCCGGCGTGGCGCGTGCGACCGAGGCCATGCCGATCGTCGAGCTGGCACCCGCGCGGTTCTCGATCACGACCGGCTTGCCCAGGCGATCCGACAGCGCCGGCCCCAGGATACGCGCGATCACGTCAGGCACACCGCCGGCGGGATAAGCCACCACCAGTGTGATGTTCTGGCTCGGGTAGGCTTGCGCGAGCGCCGCGCTCGACAGCGCCATTGCAGCGAGCGCAGCAGCGCCCAACGAGGCCCATTCACGCATTCCACGTCGCAACCGCATGGCATCCACCTCCACGCCTACTGCCTACTGCCTACTGCCTCACTCATTCCGGTATCACGCCTGCCGCCTTCATCGCGTCGCGCCAGACCACGAACTGCGACCGGATCAGCTTGTCGAAGTCTTCGGGTGGGCCGCCGACCATGGAGATGTCGGACTTGGCCAGCGTCTCGATCGCCTTGGGATCCTTGGTCGCCTTGTTCATGGCGGCGTTGAGCTTGGCGACGATCGCATCGGGCGTGGCAGCCGGCGCGGACATGCCAAACCAGATCCCTTCGTCGAGGCTGGTCAAGTTGTAGCCGACCTCCTTCAGCGTCGGAATTTCCGGCAGCGCGCCGAGCCGCTTGGAACCGGTGACGCCGAGCATGCGCACCTTGCCGTCCTTGGTGAGCGCGATCGAGGTGCTCGGCGCGGTCGTCAGCATCGAGATGTGGCCGCCGACGACGTCGCCGATCGCCAGGGCGGCACCGCGATAGGGCACCTGCAGCAGATTTGCGCCGGTCGCCTGGATGAAGGCCACCGCGCCCAGATGCGGCGGCGTGCCGATGCCGGTGTGGGCGATCTTGATCTCGCCGGGCTTGGCCTTCGAAAGCTCCACCAGTTCCTTCGCCGTCTTCACGGGCAAGCCCGGCGTGACGACGACCGTGAGCACCGTCAGCGCGGTGCGGCCGAGGTGCTTGAAGTCTTTCAACGGATCAAAGCCGGGCTTGGCGAGGATGTGCGGCACCACCGCCATCGACATATCCGTCGCCATGATGGTGTAGCCGTCGGGGGTCGCGCGAGCGACCGCCTGGGATGCGAGCGACGTGCTGGCGCCGGGCCGGTTCTCGACCACGATGGTCTTGCCGAGCGCTTCCCCCATCGGCACCGCGAGCACGCGGGCGATGACGTCCGGCGGGCCGCCCGGAGGAAACGGCACGAGCATGGTGATGTTGCGACTTGGATAGGCGTCCGGCGATTCCGTCTGCGCTTGCGCAGCACCGATCATGACCGTCATGGCAAGCACTGCGAGGCAGCACATCGGCGGTGGCGCCCCGTTGGCACGTCTTTGAACCATCACTTCCTCGCTATTGCCTAATTGCCTACCGCCTCATTCCGGCTTGATGCCGGCTTTCCGCATGACGTCCCGCCACACACCGATCTGGTCCTGAATGAGCTTGCCGAAGGCTTGCGGCGTGCTTGGGGCGGTGGTCGTATCGTTCTTGGCGAGAATGTCGATCACGGCTTTGTCGCTCAGGGCCTTGCGCATGGCGGCGTTGATCTTGTCGATGATCGGATCGGGCGTGCCGGCGGGCGCGGATAGACCGAACCACACACCCTCGTCGAGGCTCGACAGATCGAGGCCGCTCTCCTTCAGGGTCGGCACATCGGGCAGCGCGGTGATGCGTTTGAGGCCGGTGACGCCGAGGATCTTCACCTTGCCTTCGAGCGCGAGACCGACCGACGTGCTCGGTGCCGTCATCAGCAGCGAAATATGGCCGGCGACGATGTCGGAGATGGCCGGCGCCGCCCCGCGATAAGGCACCTGCAGCGTCTCGAAGCCGCCGGCCTGCATCAGCGCCAGCAGGCCCAGATGCGTCGAGGTGCCGATGCCGGTATGGGCGGCCTTGACCTCATGCGGCTTGAGTTTCGCGAAAGCGACCAGTTCGCCGGCGGTCTTCACCGGCAGCGCATGGCTGACGACCAGCGTCTGTGGACTGACGCCCGTCATGCCGATCGGCTTCAGATCCGTGAGCGGATCAAATCCCGGCTTGGCGAGAACATAGGGCACCACGACCATGGCGAGGCTCGAGGCGAGCAACGTGTGACCGTCGGGTGCCGCGCGTACGACCGAAACAGTGCCGATGGTGGTGCTGGCGCCGGCGCGATTTTCCACCACGATCGACTTGCCGAGCGTCTCGCTCATCGAATTGGCGAGCACGCGGGCGATCACATCGGGTGGTCCGCCGGCCGCGAACGGCACGACCAGCAGGATATTGCGGCTGGGATACGCCGCAGCGCTGCCCTGTTGCGCGTGGACCGTCACCGAACTCGAGATAGCCGCCCAGCCCAACACGACTGCCGTCGTAAGGCGTCGGTTCCTTGCACAACCCGGCGGCATGCCCCACCTCCCCGCGGTGCCCTCGCGCGCTACTCCGGCTTCACGCCCGCGGTCTTGAGTACGTCGCGCCATGCTGCTACTTGCTGCACGAACAGCGCGCCGAATTCGGCCGGCGTGCTGCCGAGCATGCGGATATCGACCTTGGTGAGCTTCTCGATCGCGTCCGTGTTCT
>CAMDPA010000238.1 GCA_945903565.1 Devosia equisanguinis
TCTTCGACGGGGTGGCAAGCTGCGGGCGGGCTGCGGACATGGGCCTTCTCCATCCGATTCGGATGGAAGCCCATCAATCACACCGACTCACCTCTTGTGAATCCCCTTTCTCTCTCCGCAAGCCCCTTTCTCGAGCGATTGCCCTGCACCAAATCTCGCCAACGCTTGCTTTGCGGCGCGCTTTCGCCTAACTGGGCGCAACCGCTGCGGGGCGTTGTTCGCCCTCAAGGCACCGCTCCATTCATTTTCAGACCCGAGAATCCGCCATGAGCACCAAATCCGCGCGTTCGCTGCGCAATGTCGAGACGCAGAAGAAGAAGGCGCGCCGCGTTATTCCGCGCGTCAAGCCCACGCGCATGCAGGGCAACACCGCCGCGGTGCGCAAGCGCTTGAAGAAGTTGTCTGGAATCGCCCGTCAGGCCAAGGCGAAGGCTGCAAGCGCCTGAAATCACGGCGTTTGCACCCGATCGCTCGTCTGCCGTGATGACGGGGTGATGTCTGAGCATCGGTGAAAGCCGGTGCGGGTCGTGCCGGAGCGGGCCAATGAGCCTCGTGGAGCGACGCGAGGGGGAAGCAGCCGCAGCCGCGGCCGATCCCCTTTATCCGCCAACGGTGGAACCTGCGGCAGGACTGCTGCCCCTTCCCAGCTTCATCACGCGCTTCATCCGCAATCCGCTGCGCGCCTTGCCGCGCGCCGTGTACGAGGAACCGCTCGTCGTCCACCCCGGCGCGCGCGGTGGTCTCGTTTGGGTTACGTCCCCGGCGCTGATCGAGCGCATTCTGCTGCACGAGAGCGACAACTTTCCCAAGACGCTGCTTGAAAAGCGCGTCTTCGAGCCGATCCTGGGCGACGGCATCCTGACCTCGCAGGGACAGAGCTGGCGCTGGCAGCGGCGCACGGCAGCCCCCCTGTTCCGCCATCAGGATCTCGTCGCGCAGGTGCCTGCCATGACCAGCGTTGCCGAAGAGCGGCTCGACCTGTGGCGCACCGGGCCGGCGACCGTGACCCGCCACATCGAACAGGAGATGGCCGACGTTACCTACGATGTGTTCACGCATACGCTGCTGGCCGGCGCCGGCAAGGCCGATGGCGAGATCATCAAGCGGCGGGGCGCGGAGTTCCTGTCGCGCATCAGCTGGGAAATTGCCTGGGGGATGCTGCAACTGCCCAGGTGGGCCTGGCATCCCGCGAGGTCGTCGATGAAGCATGCCGCACGCGACATGCGCGCCGCCATCGATCGCATCATTGCCAAGCGCAGGGCCGCACACGGCGAGCCAGGCCGCGATATCCTGGGCCGGCTGCTGACCGCGCGCGATCCGGAAACCAACCAGCCGATGTCGGACAAGCAGGTCGCCGACAACCTGCTGACCTTCATCGCCGCCGGCCACGAGACAACCGCCAAGGCGCTCACCTGGACGCTCTATCTGCTGGCGCGCGCGCCGCAGTGGCAACAGCGCGTGCGTGATGAAGTGATGGCTGTCAGCGGCAGAAATCCGATTGCGGCGCGCGACCTCGACAAGCTTGCGGTCACGACGCGGGTGCTGAAGGAGGGGATGCGGCTCTATCCACCCGCACCCGTCTTGTCCCGCACAGTCGGTCGCGATCTGGAGCTCGGCGGCCACCGGCTCGCCGTGGGCACGCTGATCATCGTGCCGGTGTACGCGATCCACCGTCATCGCAAGCTGTGGACCGATCCGGACCGGTTCGATCCCGACCGCTTCCTGCCCGAAAACGAGAGCGATCATCTGCGCACGCAGTTCATGCCGTTCGGGTTCGGGCAACGCACCTGCATCGGCATGTCGTTCGCGATGCTGGAGGCGACCGCGGTGCTGGCGACGCTCGTGCGCGGCGCCCGCTTCGACTGGGACGGCCGGCATCTGCCCGAGCCCATCAGCCGCGTCACGCTGCAGCCCAAGGGCGGCATGCCGCTCGTCGTGACGCCGATTTGAGACGGCGTTTCATTCGCAAGACGGCACTGGAATGCGCTTTGCTGCAGTGCGGCGAGGCCCGAATTCACTGTGAAAGTGCGATTTCATTGGAGAATCGAGAGTTAGTCGAAAGTAAGGCTGTGCGCGTGTGAATGAATCCTTAAGAGTAGGTCGGTGGGAGCAGAATTCCGGCTGCAACAAGCCTTGCTGCGAAATTCGATCGGGCCGCCGGTCGCAATAATACCTGTCGCAACGACGTGGGAGAGATAGATGTCTCAAGGAACTGAAACCAAGCACTGGGCGCGCACCAGTGTCTTGATGTGGATCATGATGGCGCTGTGGATCTTTTTCAGCTTCGTGATCCACATGTTCGTTAACCCGCTCAACCAGATTTCGATCCTCGGCTTCCCGCTCGGCTTCTACATGGCCTCGCAGGGCTCGCTGATCGCCTTCGTCGTCATGCTGTTCATCTTCGCCAAGCGGCAGGACACCATCGATCGCGAAGAAGGTGCAGCGGAAGATTGAAAGGGGAGGCAGACTCATGGCAAGTAATACCGAGGTCGGGGGCAAAGGCTTTCTCGACAATCTAGGCAAGATCTACGCTTATTATACCGGCGGTTTCTTCGCTTTCGTGCTCGTGCTCGCGGTGCTCGAGCAGATGGGCGTGCCCAACAAATTCATCGGCTACGGCTTCGTGTTCCTGACGATCGCGGTCTACGCGGTCATCGGTGTTCTCTCGCGAACGACGGATGTCGGCGAATACTACGTCGCTGGCCGCTCCGTGCCGTCGATCTACAACGGCATGGCTACGGGCGCGGACTGGATGTCCGGCGCATCGTTCGTCGGCATGGCGGGAACGCTGATGCTGCTCGGCTACGACGGCCTGGCCTTCGTGCTCGGCTGGACCGGCGGCTACGTGCTGGTGGCGGTGCTGATCGCACCGTTCCTGCGCAAGTTCGGCGCCTATACGGTGCCCGACTTCTTCTCCGCCCGTTACGGTGGCGCCACGGCGCGCTTGCTCGCCGTCGTCGTTTTGATCTGCTGCTCGTTCACCTACGTGGTCGCTCAGATCTACGCCACCGGCCTGATCGCCTCGCGCTTCCTCGACATGGATTTCACGGTTGCCGTTTATGTGGGCCTGGCAGGCATTCTGCTGTGCTCGATGCTCGGTGGCATGAAGGCCGTGACATGGACGCAGGTTGCCCAGTACATCGTGTTGATCGTCGCCTACTTGACACCGGTTGTGATCCTGTCGGCGCAGAAGTACGGCATCCCGATCCCGCAGCTCACCTATGGTGCTGCCATCGCGCAGATCGGTCAGCTCGAGCAGAGCATGATCGCCAAGGGGCTGGCCGACGCGGCCACTCTCAAGCTGCATATCAAGCCGTTCACCACCTATGATCCGCTCAACTACTTCGCGCTGATCTTCTGTCTGATGGTCGGTACGGCGTCGTTGCCGCACATCCTGATGCGCTACTTCACAACCCCGTCGGTGCGTGAAGCCCGCTCGTCGGTTGCGTGGTCCTTGTTCTTCATCTTCCTTCTCTACTTCACGGCGCCGGCCTATGCGGCGTTCTCGAAGCTCGAGATCTACTCGCTGATCGACAAGGGAACGGCGCTCACCGAACTGCCGCAGTGGATCTTCACGTACGGCAAGATCGGTCTCGTCAAGATCTGCGGCAAGGACGCCATCGATACGGCATCCGTGCTTGCAGCCTGCGCGGGCAAGGCAACGCAACTGCGTTGGCAGGATCTCAATATCAATACGGACGTGATCGTGCTCTCCACGCCGGAGATCGCGGGCATGCCTTACGTGATCGCGGGTCTCGTTGCCGCCGGTGGTCTCGCTGCCGCCATGTCGACGGCAGACGGTCTGCTGCTCGCCATCGCCAACGCGCTCAGCCACGACATCTACTACAAGCTGCTCGACCCGAACGCTCCGACCGGCCGCCGTCTGGCCGTGTCGCGCGCTCTGCTCGTCGTGGTGGCGGTCGCGGCGGCCTACGTGGCCTCGACCAAACCCGCGGACATCCTGTCGATGGTCGCCTGGGCATTCTCGCTTGCGGCTGCGGGTATCTTCCCCGCGCTCGTGCTTGGCGTGTGGTGGAAGCGGGGCAATACCGCCGGCTGCATCGTCGGCATGATCCTCGGCTTCGGCGTCTGCCTCTACTATCTCGTTGGAACCCGCTACTTCGCGGTATCCTTCCACGAGACATGGGGCTGGCTTGGAACCGCGTCGCAGGCTCAGCTTGCCAACTACGCGAAGCTGAAGGCGGCCTGGATGGCTGCTCCTGAAGGTGCCGCCAAGCTGGCGGCCTGGACGGCGCTCGACGCCAACGCGCAGACGATCGCGAGCTGGTGGGGCGTGCGCAACATCTCGGCTGCGCTGTTCGGCTTGCCGATCGGCTTCCTGTCGATCTTCCTCGTGTCGCT
Source organism: Devosia equisanguinis (assembly GCA_945903565.1). Classification (GTDB taxonomy): domain Bacteria; phylum Pseudomonadota; class Alphaproteobacteria; order Rhizobiales; family Hyphomicrobiaceae; genus CAMDPA01. The sequence continues at coordinate 4,363 of CAMDPA010000238.1, forward strand.
GATGACCGCGGCGCCGTCCAAGGAAGTTCAGGACATGGTCGACGCGACGCGCCGTCCGCGTGGCGAGATGCTGATGAAGGACAAGGACGCCGCTCTGGTCGGCGGGCACTAGACCGCCTGCGTTCCGGCGAATGATGGGGGCGGGGCCTTGTGTCCCGCCCTTTCTGTCGATCAGATGCACTGCAATCGCGACGAGGGGAGAAGCGCCATGACACCGATGCAGAGCTTCTTCACCTACTGGTATTTCCACATCCCCAATCTGATCTTCGCCGCGCTGATCTACACACTGATCGGCCGCTATGTGCTTTCGTTGATTTTCGCCAAGAAACCGGACGTCGTCATCCTCAAGGTGTTCGCCTCCGTCACCGACCCGGTGCTGCGCCTCGTGCGCGCGATCACGCCGGCGGTTGCACCCAACGGGATTGTCCTGGTGTTCGCCATCGCCTGGCTGATGGCCGCGCGCATGTTCTGGTTCCTCACCTGCGTCGCCGCCGGCATGCGCGCCTCGATGGGAGCCTGACACCGATGGCAACGCCTCCATACACGCCGCCGCCTGCGCTGCCGCCGGACGATCTCGACGACCGCGAGCAGATGATGAAGCGCGACGTGCTGCTCGTCGCAACCGCCGGTGCCTCGTTGCTCAACGGCATGCACTTCTCGCCGTTCTTCGAGCCAGTCGCCATTCTGTTGCGGCCGTTCATTGCCGGCACCATCCTCGCCACCCCGATCCTGACGCTGTATCTGACCTCGATCTTCATCTCGCTGATGACCCTGCTGATCGCCGGTGTTCCAGCCGCGATCTACGAGCGCGTCAAAGGCCTCGAGCAAAGCAACGGCGCATCGCTGGGGATCTGGTTTGTCGCTACGCTGGTGCTCACGCTCCCCTCGTTCCTGGCAATGCTCGGCCGCTGATCCCGCGTCTGCGCCAAGGGTCCGGGGTGACGTCCCCGCATCACATTCCCGCGACTGCGGTCGATTACGTTTGGCGGCATCGCTCACAGGCATGATACTAAAGTCGTATCAAGCTGAGGTGGGTGCGGCCATGTCGAGCAAGATCGAGAATGCAGCGGAACTGTCGGTGGCGCGGGCCTGCGGGTTCGCCGGCATCGGGATCGGCACCTTCATGATCGGGCTGATGACAGACCCGTCTCTGTCGCTGCAGACCGGCGGGATACTGTCGCTTCTCACCTGCCTGGTTCTCGTGCTGAAGGCGAGCTGGGCGCCACGGGCTCCCTACAACCGCACGGAAGTCTGGCTGATGATCGAACGCGGCGAACGGCCTGGTCCGGCGGTGGCCCAACAGATCATCGGCGGCGTGTTGCGAGAGGTCTACGTGCGCTTTGCGCTCTATGCGGCCTTTTTGTCGTTTGGCCTGCTCGCCGCTTCGGTCGTGTTCCGGATGCTGCCGCGGGCGATCTGACAGGTGCTATCGAGCACGTTGATGGAGTGGCGGGTAGACACATCGCGCTGGGCGAGGCCTAATCGGGGTGTTCCCTGACATCAGAGCCCCGGACCACACATGTCGTCTCCCCCCTACGCCGATCTCCGCGAGTTCATTACCCGTGTCGACGCCCTCGGCGTGCTGCGGCGGGTCGAGGGGGCCGATCCGCATTTGGAGATCGGCGCGATCACGGAGGTCGCGGCGGGGCGTCCGGATTGTCCCGCGCTGCTGTTCGACGGGATCAAGGGGCATGGAAAGGGCTTCCGTGTTTTCACCAATGCCACGACGACGCCCCAGCGGGCCGCGCTCGCGCTCGGGATCGATCCGGCCCTGCGCCCGCTCGATGCGCTGAAGGAATGGAAGGCGCGGCGCGGCAAGCTCGAAATGCTGAAGCCGCGCACCATTAAAGACGCGCTGTTCCTCGAGAATTCGCGGCAGGGGGCCGACGTCGATCTGGTGCTGTTTCCCGCGCCACACTGGCACAAGGGTGACGGTGGACCGTTCATCGGTTCGGGCAGCATCGCCGTGATGCGCGACCCCGATACCGGCTGGATCAACGCCTCGATCTACCGCATGCAAGTGCATGGCCGGGACCGCCTGACGTTGCAGTTCGATCATCAGGGCCGGCACGGCGCGATCATCGCGCGGAAATACTGGGATCGTGGCAAGCCTTGCCCGGTCGCCATCGTCAATGGTCCCGATCCCGCGTTGTTCATCGCCGGGTTCGAATATCTGCCGGAAGGCGCGTCGGAGTACGAATTCGCCGGCGCCATCAAGGGCCAGCCGATCGATGTCGTCGCCGGGCCGCTGACGGGATTGCCGGTGCCGGCCCGCGCCGAGATCATCCTCGAAGGCCATATGCATCCAGGCGAGACGCTGCCCGAAGGCCCGTTCGGCGAGTTCACCGGCTACTATGCGTCGGAGAAGCGGCCCTCACCGGCGATGCGCGTCGAGGCCATGCATTGGCGCAACGACCCGATCCTGCTGGGATCGCCGCCGATGAAGCCGCCGCGGTTTCATTTCGGGCTGCCGTTTCGCGCAGCGAGCATGTGGAGCCAGCTCGACGCCAATGGCGTCACCGACGTGGTCGGCGCCTGGCAGCACGTCGCCCAGCTCATGACCGTGATCGCGATCCGCCAGCGCTACGCCGGCCACGCCAAGCGCGCCGGATTGATCGCAGCCGCGCAAAGCTACATGGGCCGCCTCGTCGTGATCGTCGACGACGACGTGGACCCGTCAAATCTGGCCGATGTGATGTGGGCGGTGACGACGCGCTGCGAGCCGTCCGAGCAGGTCGATATCGTGCGTGGCGCGTGGAGCTCCGCGCTCGATCCGCGCATCGCGCCCGACGCCCGCGCGCGCGGCGAGACCTCTCATTCCAAGATGATCATCGACGCCTGCATACCCTTCGGCATGAAGGACACATATCCCCCGACCTCCGCCATCTCGATCGACGAGGCCAAGGCGATCGAGGACAAGTGGGGAAAGGTGCTGGCGCGGTAGTATCGATGTGAAAACGCCCTGGCCGGATGAGGCAGCCAGGGCGGAGTTCGGTTCCTGTCGACGCCTTTTTCTTTGTGCTGACACCATGGCACGCGAGTGGTTAAGGCAGGTCAACCTCACTCGCAGCCATGGAGCAGAACAGTTTTCTCTGCAAGAGCCCAATCTAAGTCTTTTCGGGCTCCCAGAAAGCAGGGGCGCTATCCGAACCAGAATTATCTCTTGGTAAGAGCGTCCCGGATTTCCTTGAGGTAAACCTCGGTCGGCGGGGGCGCAGCCGGTGCGGCGGCTGGTGCCGGCTTCTTCATGCTGTTCATCGCCTTTACCAATAGGAAAATGGCGAAAGCCGTGATCAGGAATTTGATAACCGCGTTTATGAACAGGCCGTGCTTGATGGCGACGACCTTTGCGGGATCGGGGTTGCCCTGAAGCACGACGTGAAGGGTCGAAAAATCGATGCCCGCCAAGGCTACGCCGATGGGCGGCATGATAATGTTGTCGACAAGTGTCGCCACGATCGGGCTGAATGCCGCTCCCATGATGACGCCAACGGCCATGTCGAGGACATTGCCTTTCATGGCGAAGTCTTTGAATTCCTGAATCATGCTCATGTGATGCCCCTTTTTGTCAAAGTCTGGCGAAAATCGTTCATCGTCAGTTCTTTTCGAAGAGCGATGCCGCCGTTTTGTTTTCCGCGAGAATGATACGTCGTTGGTCGACGGGTGTTCTGGTGGGTAGATCGATTCAGTGGTGGCGACCACCTATGTCATTGTATGACAGTTGTTCTCCATGCCGCGGATTCAACAGTGATTGCGATCGCAACTGTCGTAGGAACCGGTTGCAAGCCGCCGAATAGCGACGCTCAATTCGTGAGGCGCTGCTGGGTTCGATCCGTCGCATTCACGTCGGATGCGCGTGCTGATGTCACTCGAGGTGAATCGGCCTGATATCATCGATCCGCGTTCAAAAAAGGCCTGTCGGCCCATTCCGAAGACTTCGACGACGGTTCAGTCGTTTCGGGGGCGA
>CAMDPA010000239.1 GCA_945903565.1 Devosia equisanguinis
CGGACGCTTTGCGGCGGCCGAGCGGCTGGGACGGACGCAGCCGCCGCCCCCCAACACCACGGCGATGGGTGCCCTGCTGGGCCACATCACCGGCGGCGCGGACGCCACCACCTTCCAGCCGATGAACGTCAACTTCGGCCTGTTCCCGCCCATTGCGACGCCAGAGCGTGATGCCGACGGCAAGCGCATCAAGGGCAAGGACAAGGGGTTCGCCCGCAAACGCGCGATGGCCGCGCGCGCGCTGAACGATCTTGCGGAATGGCTCGACAAAGGCCAGCATGCCGAAGCGGCTGAGTAACGGAGCGTACAACAGCCCGGCCCGCCGCTACAAGAAAAGGGGGATCTCAATGCGCATTGCCGTGACCGCACTTGCCTTGGTGTCTGGCCTACTTTGCAGCCTGCCTGCCCAAGCGCAATCCACCTATCCCGACCGCGCGATCCACGTGCTCGTTGGCTTTCCGCCCGGCAGCGGCGCCGACATCCTCGCGCGCTATTTCAGCCGCAAACTATCCGAGGTCGCGGGCAAGCCGGTGATCGTCGAGAACAAGCCTGGCGCGACCAGCAACATCGCCGTTGGTCTTGCCGCCAAGGCCAAGCCGGACGGCTACACCGTCCTCTATTCCGCCAATTCGAACATGGCCGGCAACCGCTTCCTGTTCAAGGACCTGCCGTTCGACACGGTCAAGGACTTCATCCCCGTCGCCCAGCTCTCCGAGACGACCTTCATCACGGTGGTCGCGCCTGGCTCGCCATTGAAGACCGTCGCCGATCTCACCGCCGCGTTGAAGGCCAATCCCAAGGCCAAGTTCGCCTTCACCAACCAGATCGGATTGCTGTCGACCGAGGTCTACAAGGCCGCGGGCGGCATCACGGCCGTCGCCGTCAACTATCGCACCGCCGCTGACGCGCTGCCGGACGTGCAGACCGGCACGGTCGACTTCATGATCATCGACGGCACCTTCGGCATGGGCCAGATCAAGGCCGGCCGGATCAAGCCGCTCGCGGTCACGACAGCCGCGCGCCTCCCCTCGCTTCCGGACGTTCCGACCATGCAGCAAGCGGGCATCGCGGACTACGACTACGCCTCGTGGTGGGCCGCGTGGCTGCCCAAGGGCGCGCCGCCCGAGGTAGTCGCCAAACTCGAAGGCTGGTTCCTGCACATCACGGCGCTGCCGGAGACGCGCGAGTTCCTGGCCGCCACCGCCGGCACGCCGCTGAAGGGCGGCAGCGAGGCGACGCGGGCGCGCCAACTCGCCGAGATCGAAAAGTGGGCCAGCGCCGTCAAGATCGCGGGCATCGTTCCGCAATAGTCACCGGCACGAAACGCGAAAAGGCCGCACACCACCTTTCGGCGATGCGCGGCCCTTCGTCTGGTCGCAACGTCTGTGCGATCAACGGCGGTACCAGCCACGCTGGGGATTCCAACGGCCACCACCACAGCTATTCGCGAGGTCCGCCCGCAACGACCGCGCGATCCGAGCTTCGTCGCGGCTCACCCGGCCGTCGGCTTGTGCGCGGAACTCAAAGTCATGCAGCCGCTGCGCCTTGGCCTGGCACCAGTCGTAGGGACGACGATGACGCCAACCCGGAGGTGCGCCGTAGCCCGGACCAGGCCCCACGATCACTGGCGGCGGCGGTGCGCGGTAAACCGGCGGTGGCGCGCGGTGAACCTGCGGCGGCGGTGCCGGACGATAGCCCGGTTGTGGCCCCACATCCCGAGACGGCGGCGGTGGACGATAGCCCGGTGGTGGCGGTGGGTTCACGCCCGGAGGCGGCGGCGGGCGATATCCCGGCGGCGGCCGGTCGTAGTAAGGCTGCGCGACAACCTCGGTCGCCAGCAGGCCGAGCGCGGCCACGGCCATCAGTAGCTTCTTCATCTTTTTCTCCGTTTCCCCTCCAGGATATGCTCCCAAAGTCGATCGCAGGATCGCATTTCGACGCTGAACGCAGCATGAAACGCGACGCCCCAGTAGCATGATCCTGAGCGTCCTTTTTCGTCCCAGGGGAATAACGGAACTGCGCTGATGCACCCAATCGCACGCGCGAAAACGCAAAAGCTCAGATGCCCTTCATCTTCAGGCCGATGTTGCGGAAGCTGGTCTTCATGCGGCGCACCGTGCCGGTCTTGGCGCGCATCACAACGGTTTCCGTCTCGGCGAAATCGCCGCGGAAATGCACGCCGCTCATCAGCGAGCCGTCGGTGACGCCGGAGGCCGAGAAAATCACGTCGCCCGACACCATTTCATCCAAACTGTACTTGCGGCGCGGGTCCTTGATGCCCATCGACAGGATCCGCTTCAACTGCTCGTCGTTTTCCGGCAGCAGACGCCCTTGGATCTGCCCGCCGGTGCATTTCAAGGCAGCGGCAGCCAGCACGCCCTCCGGCGCCCCGCCCGAGCCCAGATAGATGTCGACGCCGGTTTGCCCGGGGTCGGTAGTCCAGATCACGCCGGCGATGTCGCCGTCGGGGATCAGCCGGACGGCAACGCCGATGCTGCGCAATTCCGCGATGATCTTCTCGTGGCGCGGGCGGTCGAGCAGGCACGCCGTGATGTCCGACACCAGCACGCCCTTGGCCTTGGCCAACCGCTCGACATTCTTGGTCGGGCTATCGTCGAGATCGATGGTGCCAGGCGGGTAGCCGGGACCAATCGCGATCTTATCCATGTAGATGTCGGGAGCATGCAGCATCGCGCCTTCCTCGGAGATCGCGAGTACGGCCAGCGCGTTCGGCATGTCCTTGGCGCAGATCGTGGTGCCCTCGAGCGGATCGACGGCTATGTCCACGCGCGGACCATCGCCCACGCCAACCTCCTCGCCGATGTACAGCATCGGCGCTTCGTCCATCTCGCCTTCGCCGATCACGACCTTGCCGCGAATGTGCACGCGGCCGAGCTCATGGCGCATCGCGTCGACCGCAGCCTTATCGGCCGCCTTGTTCTTGCCCTTGCCGCGCCAGCGCGCGGCAGCGATCGCCGCCACTTCAGTCACGCGCGCCACCTCCAACACGAGAACGCGATCGAGGCCGTCTGATTTGGGCTTGTCTGTCATGGCGTTTCCCCGTCGTTGTGGTGTCAGCCCCTCCGGGTCTGACACCATGCAGTCAGCTTGCGTGCAGGTGTCAGACCCAGAGGGTCTGACACCTCAGCTACAGCTTCTCGATCCGTATGACTTGCGCGCGGCCGGCGATGTTGCCGTCCTGCTCAATCAGTTTTATGGCGCGGCGGATCGCGGCCTCCACGGTATCGTGGGTGATCAGCACGAGTTGCATCACGCCGCTAGCGGAAGCCTTGGTCGGCGCCACAGCATCGGCGCGCGGCCGGCGCTGAACGATACTTTCGAGCGAGACTTCATGAGCCGCCATGCGGCCCGCGATCGAGGCTAGGGCGCCGGGCCGGTCGTGCACGGAAAGCCGGACGTAGTACGCGCCCTTATGTGAGCCCAGCGTCGCCTTCTTGTGCGCCTTGAGCTTGGCGGCGGGAATGATGAACGGCTTCATGCAGTCGCCGCGCGCGACATCGACGATATCGGAAACGACAGAGGAGGCCGTCGCCTTCGCGCCTGCGCCAGGCCCGACCAGCAGCAGATCGCCAACGAAATCGCCTTCGATTTCGATCGCGTTAGTGACGCCGGACACCTCGCCGATGGCGGAATCCTTAGGCACCATCGCCGGGTTCACGCGTGCCTCGATGCCGGTCTCGGTCTTGAGGGCGACGCCGAGCAGCTTGATGCGGTAGCCAAGCTCGTCGGCCGCCTCGATGTCGGCACGGCGAATGTGCTCGATGCCCTCGCAGTGGATCTCGTCGATGGCGACACGCGTGCCGAATGCGAGGCTCGTCAGCAGCGCAAGCTTGTGTGCCGCGTCCTGGCCGCCGATGTCGAACGCGGGGTCGGCCTCGGCGTAGCCCATCGCTTGAGCTTCCGCGAGTGCCGCCTCGAAGGCGCTCCCCTCCTCCTGCATCTTGGTCAGGATGAAATTGCAGGTGCCGTTGAGAATGCCGTAGACGCGCTTGATCTCGTTGCCGATCAAGGCCTCGCGCATCGTCTTGATGACGGGAATGCCGCCCGCGACGGAAGCCTCGAACAACAGCGCGACGTGCTTGGCCTCGGCGGCTTTCGCCAGCTCGAATCCGTGCCGCGCCAACAACGCCTTGTTGGCCGTGACGACATGCTTGCCGGCAGCCAGCGCCGCCTCGACAGCCGCTCTTGCCGGGCCTTCAGCGCCGCCGATCAATTCGACGAACGTATCGATCTTGGGCGAGGCGGCAAGCTTCACGGGATCGTCGAACCACTCGATGCCGTCGAGCGGCACACCGCGGTCCTTCTTGCGGGCCCGCGCGCTGACGCCGGTGACCTCGATGCGACGGCCGAGCACCAGCGCGAGCCGGTCGCCATGCAAGCGCAGATTGGCCAACACCGCGGACCCGACCGTGCCGAGACCCGCGATGCCAATCCGCATCGGAGAGGGCTCGATGCTCACCGCACACCCGCCTCGGCAGGCAATACGTTGTGCATGCCGGTCGTTCCCTGAGCCAGGAACTTCTTGATGTTGCGCGCCGCCTGCCGGATGCGATGCTCGTTCTCGACGATGGCAATACGCACGAAGCCTTCGCCGTATTCGCCAAAGCCGGTACCGGGCGAGACCGCAACGTCGGCCTTCTCGATCAGCAGCTTGGAGAACTCGACCGAGCCCAGCGCCTTGAACGGCTCGGGGATCGGCACCCACGCAAACATCGTCGCCGGCGGCGGTGGCACGTCCCAGCCCGCCTGGGCAAAACTCTTGACCAACACATCGCGCCGGCTCTGGTAGATCTGCCGCATCTCCTCGACGCACTCCTGCGGGCCGGTCAGGGCAGCAGCGGCCGCGACCTGAATCGGCGTGAACGCACCGTAGTCGAGATACGATTTGACCCGCGCCAAAGCCCCGATCAGCCGCTCGTTGCCGACCGCGAAGCCCATCCGCCAACCCGGCATGTTGTAGGTCTTCGACAGCGACGTGAACTCGACGGTGATGTCGACCGCGCCGGGCACCTGCAGCACCGATGGCGGCGGATTGCCGTCGAAGTACAGCTCGGAATACGCGAGGTCCGACAGGATGATGAGGCCGAGCTTTTTGCACAACTGCACGGCTTCGGTGTAGAAATCGAGCGTCGCGCACATCGCCGTCGGGTTCGACGGATACGACAGTACGACCGCGATGGGCTTGGGTATCGAGTGCTTCACCGCCCGCTCGATGCCGCGCAGGAAGTCCTCGTTGTTCGACGCCTCGACGTGGCGGATCGCGCCCCCCGAAATGATGAAGCCGAACTCGTGAATCGGATAGGTCGGGTTCGGCACGATCACGACATCGCCCGGCGCGGTGATCGCCTGCGCCATGTTGGCGAAGCCCTCCTTCGAGCCGAGCGTGGCGACGATCTGCGTCTCGGGATCGAGCTTCACGCCGAACCGGTTCGCGTAATACGACGCCTGCGCCCGGCGCAACCCCGGAATGCCCTTCGACGCGGAATAGCGATGCGTGCGCGGCTTGCGCACGGTCTCCACCAGCTTCTCGACGATGTGCTTGGGCGTATCGAGATCGGGATTGCCCATGCCCAGATCGATGATGTCGGCGCCACGCGCTCGAGCGGCGGCCTTGAGACGGTTCACTTCCGCGAACACGTACGGCGGCAGACGCTTGATACGATGGAATTCCTCGATCACGGCGGTTCTCGTTTGCTGTGGTGCCGATGGGAGCGGCTGGGACGCTGGAAACGCTCGTCAAAACCAGCCGCAGATTCTGCGTAGACCGTGTTTACGCCCAGGACAAGGCGGCGTAAAGCGCCGGGCCCGCCGACGACGCCGACACGGCGAATAAGCTTGCCGGCATTACTTCCCCGCCCCCGTCTTGCGCTTCAGGGCGGCCGCCACCTCGGGTTCCAGGGCCGACACGATCTTGTTGTGGCCTGACAGGCGCCAGTGACCGTCCCGAGACCAGAAGTCGGCGAGCGTGAAGTTATCGGTCGGATCGATGTAGGCGACCGGCAGCGTCCCCACCGCCTGCTTCAGCGCCTTGTTGGCGGCATCGGTGCGCTTGCCGACCCCGAAGCAATTGCCGAATTCGCACGCCGTGGGCACCGCCAGCACGATCACGGGAATGCCCCGCGCGCTGTAGGCCGCGACGAGCTTTTCCAGCAGCCGCGCGTTGATCCGGATAACCTCCTTGACCGAGGGCTTGTCCGGATTGAGGTAGATGTCGCCCTGGTTTTCTTCGAAGTCAGCCGGGCCCTTCTGACCGAAGTACTCGAGCCGCCCAACCAGGCCCAGCGCGTGCTTGTTGACGAGGCGGAACAAATACGAGCGGTCGTGCAGCCACCCCAGGAAGCCGCTGTCGTAGCGGCTTGGGAAGCGCTTCACATTGGGCAGCGGATAGCCGTCGATCACCAGCTCGTCGTTCACGTCGATCTTGGCGTAGGGCTTATAGTAGTTGTACCGCCGCCAGAACACCGAATCGGTGAAATCGCTGCCGAGGCAGAAGCCGACGACGACGGCGTCCGGGTTCAGGCTCAGCACCTGTTCCGTCAGCAGATGATACTGCACGGTGCCGTAGCCCGCGACGCCGAAGTTCAGCACCTGGCTGTTGGGAATTTTCTTCTCGAGCTGGGTCGTGAACAGCTCCTCGTCCGACGCCCCGATCCCCCAAACGAAGCTGTCGCCGAGCACCGCGATCCGGCGCACGCCTGCAGGCTTCTCGCGGGTGATCTCCGCGCCCCGCAGTCCCAGCGAGTTGATATTGAGGTCGTAGGAAAACTCGGGCCGCGTGAACACGCCCCGGGCACCCGGCGCGTTCGACCAGCCGAGGAGGGCATCGTAGCGATAGAAGTTGTATTGGTTGGACGTGATCGGCTCGCCCGCCAGATCCGGCGCAAACCGCCGCAATGCAAACTCGGCGGCGCCGATCGTCACAACGGTCGGGATCGTCGCCATCACGAAACCGAACAACAGGCGCTTCCACAGCGGAAGCTCGAGCGCGGCCGGTGATGAGGCCGGCGGGGGGGCCGAATTGGACTCTTGCACCATCTACTCCCTACAGCCGCATTCCCAACCCAACCTCAGCGCCGCTTCACGCTCGCCACTCTCAGGCCGCCTTGCGCTTCGCATCCTTGATCGCACGCCACACGGTTTCTGGCGTGGCTGGCATCTCGATATGCTTGATGCCGTAGGGCGCGACCGCATCCATCACCGCATTCATGATCGATGTCAGCGAACCCGCGACGCCGGCCTCGCCGCAGCCCTTCACACCGAGCGGGTTGGTCTTGGTCGGCACTGCCAGGCTCGCGAAGCCCATCGCGGGCGTGTCGGCGGCGCGCGGCATCGCATAGTCCATGAACGAGCCCGACAGTAGCTGGCCGCCCTCGTCGTAGCGTGCTTCCTCCATCAGGCACTGCCCAAGCCCCTGCACGACACCGCCGCGCAATTGGCCCTCTACGATCAGCGGGTTTATCAGCGTGCCGAAATCGCCGACCATGGTGTACTTTACGACCTCCGTGATGCCCGTATCCGGATCGATCTCGACTTCGGCGATGTGGCAGCCGTTGGGATAGGTTGGCGGCGCCGCCTCGTGCACGTAGTCCACGTCGAGTGAGCGTGGGCAGTCAGCCGGCAGTGTCGGGTCTTTGGCGATCGTTTTAGCCAGCTCGAGGAGCGAAATGCCGCGATCCGTGCCGACAATCGACAACCGCCCGCCCTTGAATTCCAAGTCTCCGGCGCTCGCCTCCAGCACAACCGAAGCCGCCAGCTTGGCCTTCTCGATCACGCGCTCGCTCGCCCCCACCAGCGCGGTGCCGCTCGACATGATCGACTTCGAGCCGCCGGTGCCGCCGCCCGATGGCAGACGGTCGCTGTCGGTCTGCATCACGCGGATGCGATCGAAGGGAATACCGAGCCGCTCGCCGACGATCTGCGCGAACGATGTCGCGTGGCCCTGGCCGTGATCGTGAGTGCCGGTCAGCAAGGTGATCGTGCCGTCGGCCTCGAAGTGGATCGCGCCCAATTCTTTCATGACCGGCGCGGTTTGCTCCAGGAACTGCCCGATGCCGCGCCCCCGCAACTTGCCACGTGCAGCACTTTCCTTGGCGCGCGCCGGGAACCCCGCCCAATCACCATCCGCCAGCGCGCTCTCGAGAATCGCGGGAAAATCGCCGCAATCGTAGACCGAGCCGGACGCTGCCTTGTAGGGCATTTCCGACGGCTTCACGTGGTTGCGGCGGCGCATCTCGGCGGAATCGATCCCCATCTCGCGGGCGGCCGTTTCGATCAGGCGCTCCATGTAGTAGTTGCCTTCCGGC
>CAMDPA010000240.1 GCA_945903565.1 Devosia equisanguinis
CTCTGAACGCCCATTGAACTTGTGTGCGCGTCAACGCCCCGCCGGGGTCAATCCGGCGGCTGCGATCTGAAGTGTGCAGCGCGAGCTGAGTTCGGCAAACCGCTGCTTCATGCAGCTCTTGACCTTCGAAACGGTCGGATTCTCGCCAAGGCACAGGCGGCGCACATCGGCCTCGCAGGCCGCGCGCAAGGCGGGCGTCGCCTGGGGCGGCAGAATGAATTCTTCGGCGCGCAGCGGCAAGCCAGCGGCGACTGATACGGCAAACGCTATCGGTAGTGCGCGCGATACTGGCATCGTAATTCACCCTCAGATGCAAAGGCTGATCTGACAGCAGGCAACCGATCGACGCCGCGTCGATGGCCTCAGTTGCTACTGTGCTCAGCTTAGATGTGGGAATCCCTACCGGGGTCACATCGCGTATGTTTAAGGATAATTCCGTGTCCAATAACCCGATACGTAGCATATGTGAATAGCTGTGGTGTGGAAAATGCTCATAGCCTGGGGTGCCCCGCATCGCGATTTGACCAGACGCATGCAAGAACGTGGCCACGCCTGAACCGGGGCGCACGGTACCTGTTTTCGACGTGCTCTCAACGTGCTTTCGACGTAGTCGCGATGTGCTTTCGACGTAGTCTTGCCTGCCTTCGACGTGATAGCGACGTGTCGACCTGTCGTCGACCACTGCTGAGCCCTCCTGTAGGGCTCGTTAACCTTGACCCATTGCGTGGTGCGGCGCAGTTTACCGCACCAGCGAAATCATAGTTGATTACCGGCTCGAAAAGCCCAACTTGGCCCCGCAAGCTAAGGAGACCACCCATGTCGTTCGCCACCATGAAGTTGTCCGCGATCCTATGGGGACTGTCGCAACTGTTGCCGTTCACCGCGCGCCGGTATCCGAAGTTCCAGGCGCGGCTGAAGGAGCGCAACATGGTGCTCCAGATCAAGGCGCGGGACGAGGGCACGGGGCGCTGGTACCGGTTCCACGACGGTCGCGTCACCTCCGGCTCCGGCCAGCATGAGAAGCCGGATGTCACGCTCGCGTTCAAGAACGCTGGCATTGGCGCGAAGCTGCTGACGCCGCCGATCAACTGGCTGAACCAGATCAACGCGCAGAAGGACTTCAAGATCTCCATCGACGGCCCGGAGGATCTCTCCAACTGGGTCGCGCAGACGATCATGCTGTCGCAGACCGCCGGCCTCGACATGGGCAACCCGATGCCGGACGGCTCGGTCCGCTATTGCAACATGACCAACGGCGGCCCGGTGTTCGTGTACGTCAAGGACGCCAAGATCGTCCGTATAACGCCGATCGATTTCGGCGACGCCGATCCCGAGCCCTGGACCATCCGTGCACGCGGGCAGGACTGGACGCCGCCGCGCCGCACCACGCTCGCGCCGCACGGGCAGAACGCCAAGTCGATCGTGTACTCGCCCGACCGCCTGCTGCATCCGATGAAGCGCGTCGACTTCGATCCCAACGGCAACCGCAATACGCAAAACCGCGGCAAGTCCGGCTATGTGAAGATCTCATGGGAGGAAGCGCTCGACATCGTCTCGAGCGAGATCAAGCGCTGCAAGCGCGACCACGGTCCCGGCTCGATCGCGACATCGCACGGCTCGCATCACACCTGGGGCAACATCGGCTACTACCTGTCCGCGCTGTTCCGCTTCTCGAACGCGATCGGCATGACGCGCGTGCACCACAACCCCGATAGCTGGGAAGGCTGGTATTGGGGCGCGGTGCATCACTGGGGCTACACGCTGCGTGTTGGCCAATCCGAAACCTACGGCACGGTCGAGGACTGCCTGCAGAACTCCGACATGATCGTGTTCTGGTCGGCCGATCCGGAGACGACATCGGGCTCGTACGGCGCGCAGGAAGGCACCGTGCGCCGGCAATGGTTGAAGGACCCCAAGCTCGGCATCAAGGTCGTTCACGTCGACCCCTACTACAATTCGAGCGCGCAGTTCCTGCCGGGCAAGTGGTTCGCGCCCAAGCCCACCACATCCGTCGCGATGGCGATGGCGATTGCCTACGTGTGGATCCAGGAAGGGCTGTACGACAAGGAGTACGTGAAGACGCACACCGTCGGCTTCGACGTGTGGAAGGACTATCTCGTCGGCAAAGAGGACGGCATTCCGAAAACGCCGGAGTGGCAGGAGAAGGAAACCGGCGTTCCCGCCAAGGATGTGCGTGCGCTCGCCCGCGAGTGGGGCAAGAAGCGCGTGTACCTCGCGCCCGGTGGCTGGGGTAACGGCCACGGCGGCGCCTGCCGCAATCAGACCGGCATCCAGTGGGCGCGCGTGATGGTGTGCCTCGTCGCGATGCAGGGCCTCGGCAAGCCGGGCGTCAACATGGGCAATCTGCAGTGGGGCACGCCGGTCGATTTCAATTTCTACTTCCCGGGATACTCCGAGGGCGGCATGTCCGGCGACCTCGAGAACACGGCGATGCCGGTCGAGCTCTATCAACGCATGCCGCAGCTGCCGACCATGAATTCCAACGGGCAGATGATTCCGCGCATCGCGTTGCCCGAAGCGATCATCGACGGCAAGGCGGAGGGCTATCGCTGGGTCGGCAAGTCGATCGAGCACCAGTTCGGCAAGTTCGGCTATCCCGCGCCGGGGCATTCGCCGGTGCGGATGCTCTACAAATACGGCGGCTCGATCCTGGGCACGATGAACAACACCAACCGCCACGTGCGGATGTACCAGTCGGAGAACATGGAGTTCGTCGTCAACCAGTCGATCTGGAACGAGGGCGAGGCGAAGTTCGCCGACGTGATCCTGCCGGCGTGCACCAATTTCGAGCGCGTCGACATTTCGGAGTGGGCGGGCCTGGGCGGCTATGGCCATCACGGCCAGCAGCAGCTCAACCACCGCGTCATCATCTTCCAGGCGCCGGCCATCGAGCCTTTAGGTGAATCGAAGTCCGACTACTGGATCTTCACCGAGGTCTGCAAACGCCTCGGCCTCGCCAACTACTTCAACGAGGGGCTGAACGAAATCGACTGGGTGAAGCGCCACTACGAGTCGTCGGACATGCCGGAAGTCATCTCGTGGAAGGACTTCGTGAAGAAGGGCTACTACGTCGTGCCCGCCGAGAAGGAGAAGCTGCGCGCGCCGGTGTCGTTCCGCTGGTTCTGGGAGAACCGCAAAAAGGACGTGCCGGAAGCCCATCCGCTGCCGTCGGACTATACGGAGGAATTCCTCAAGGGTCTGCAGACGCAGTCGGGCAAGCTCGAGTTCGAGTGCAATTCGCTGAAGCGTTTCCATGATCCCGAGCGGCCGCCGATCGTGAAGTACGAGCCGTCGTGGGAGGGGCCGCATTCGGGCGAAATGTTCGAAAAGTTCCCGCTGCAATTGCTGACGCCGCATTCGAAGTACAGCTTCCACACGCAGGGCGACGGCAAGCAGTCGTTCCTCAACAACATCCCCGAGCATCGCCTGCTGATCGACGGCCACTATTACTGGACGCTGCGGATGAGTGCTGCGGATGCGGCGGCGCGCGGCATCAAGAAGGGCGACCTCGTCAAGGTCCACAACGACCGCGGCGCGGTGATTTGCGCGGCGTGGCCGACGGAGCGTTTGCCGGGCGGCGTGTGCCACGGTTACGAGTCGTCGGCGCTGTACGAACCGATGGGCGAGCCGGGGCGTTCGGTCGATCGCGGCGGGTGCTTGAATTTGCTGACACCGGAAAAGACGCAGACCAAGACCACGCATTCGCTCGCGGGTGCGAACTCGTTGGTGCAGGTGGTGCTGTGGGATCGCAAGACCGAGCACCTCTCCGAAACGTTCGCCAAGATGGACCGGCAGAACAAGCTCAAAGCGGCGAATTTGGTACCGGCGAAGTAACAGGTGGCTGGCGGGCGACGCTTGACCGAAAAGGAGACGCGAGATGCCGACGCTTTCGATCGATTTGACAGAGGAAGAGCACCGTCGCCTGGCAGCTGGCGCCTCCAGGGCTGGCAGCAGCCTGGGCGACTATGTTCGGTCTCGCATTCTGAGCGAAGAGGATGCGATGGCTGAATTGGCGGCTGTGCTGAAACCTCGGATCGAGCGCGCCGACAGGGGGGAACTCTCGCATGCAACGGTATCCGACGTCGCCAAGGCGGCTCGCGCCAAGCATGTCTCCTGAAGAGGACATATGGCATATGTCCTCACTTCCGATGCGGCCGAGGATCTCGAGGGGGTATGGCAGTTCTCGTTCGAGAGATGGGGTGCTGATCAGACCGACGCCTATCTGGCTCGGATCGAGGCATGCCTCACCCGAATCTCCGCCGGAGAGGCGCACTGCCGGTCGTATCCGGAGTTGGACACCCGTCTCAAGTCGCATCACTGCGAGCATCACTACATCTTCTTCCTCGAAGGAGCCGATAAGGTGACCGTGATCGCAGTGCTCTTCGAGCGAATGGACCTGCTCGTAAGATTGCGACATCGGCTCAAATGAATGATCCTCTTGGGTGGCGACAGTCGAACGGCAACCCAAGCAACCCACGGCAGTTTGCAGAGACGTTGGGTTACGCAGCGCGCAGCACTGCTAACCCAACCTACGAAAGAGTTGAGATGTCAAAATACAATCTCGTCATCGACGTGGCCGAGTGCACCAACTGCAATCTGTGCACGCTTGCGACCATGGACGAATACGTCGGCAACGCGTGGCCGGGCGTGTCGGCGCCGATGCCGCGCAACGGGCACAACTGGATCAAGATCCTGACCAAGGAGCGCGGTCAGGTGCCGATGGTCGATGTCGCATTCGTGCCGACGACCTGCAATCATTGCGATGACGCGCCATGCATGAAGGTTGCGCGCGATGGCGCGATCACGAAGCGCGACGACGGCATCGTGATCATCGATCCGGTGAAGGCGAAGGGGCAGAAGCAGCTCGTCGATGCCTGCCCCTACGGCCACATCTGGTGGAACGAGGAATTGAGCCTGCCGCAGGCCTGGCCGTTCGATGCGCATCTGCTCGACGGCGGCTGGGAGAAAACGCGCGGTGCGCAATCGTGCCCCACAACCGCGATGCGCGTCGTCAAAGCCGACGACGAAGAGATGGCGCGGATGGTGCGCGCGGAAGGCCTCCAAGTTCTGAAGCCGGAACTCGGCACCAAGCCGCGCGTCTATTACAAGAATCTGTGGCGCTTTACGACCGCGTTCATCGGCGGATCCGTATCCGAGGAAAAGGGTCGTGCCGGAGGCGCGCCAGAAGAAAGCATCGTCGATTGCGCCGAAGGTGCGATCGTCCGCCTGATGAAGGACGGCCGCGAAATCGCGAAAGTTGCGACCGACAACTACGGCGACTTCAAGCTCGACAAGTTGCCGGAGAACTCGGGCGCGTACACGCTGGAGATCACTTTCGCGGGACGCCGCGCCACCCGCGAGGCGACACTCGGCGAGAGCATCAACCTTGGTGATATCAGGATTTGAAGCGGCGTCGTGGCTGCGCCGCGGCGGGATGATCAGCGATCGAGGTGTTCGACGATGTCGAAGCCGACGTTGCGGTCGCTGAACTGATGCGCGCAAGTCAACCGGGTGCGAGAAACGTCTCGATCTGGCGTTTGCAGAGTTCACGCGCGTCGCCGCCGTCGATGAACGCAGCGTACCACGCGAGCGTCTGCGCCAGCGCGGACTTCGGCGCATACCGCGCTGACCAACCCAGATCGCGCGTGGCCTTGGCGGGATCGAGCAGCAGCAGATGGCTTTCCTTGATGCCGCTCGTGTCCGCCTCGATCTGCCATTTGAAGCGCCCGGGCCACTGCTCTTCAGCCCAGCGGCAGATCTGCTCGACCGTGACGAAGCCGCTGACGGGATCAGGACCGAGGTTCCACGCGAGGTCTTCGGGTTCGGCAGCCTCCATGCGGTTGCCCATCCGCTCGGCGAGCAGCATGTAGCCTTCCAGCACGTCCAGCACGTATTGCCAGGGCCGCACCGCGCCGGGACTGCGGATCTTCAGTGTGGCGCCCGCCATGACGGCGCGAATGGCGTCGGGCAGCAGGTTGTCTTCCGCCCAATCGCCGCCGCCGAGCACGTTACCGGCGCGTGCCGACAGCAGCGCGATGCCTCGATCCGCGTAGTAGGTACGCCGCCACGCCGCGATCACCATTTCGGCGGCCGCCTTGCTTGCCGCGTACGGTTCCGTGCTGCCGAGCCGGTCGCCTTCGCGGAACGGCTTGCCGCTCTCGGCGTTGAAGTAGACCTTGTCGGTCGTCGTCACCACTACCGTCTTGGCCGAGCGGCAATGGCGGACGCTTTCGAGCAGATTGACGGTGCCCATGACGTTGCTGGCGAACGTCTCGACGGGCTGCCGGTGCGCCCGCCTGACGAGCGATTGCGCGGCAAGATGAAAGGTGATCTCGGGATCAAAGCCCGCAATGAAGGCGCGGCTCGGCTCGATCACCGCCAGGTCGTGGAACGCATCGGCCTCCAGCAGCGTCCCAACGTGCGCCTGCGCATAAAGGCTGGGCTCTTCGGGCGCGAGAGAAAGCCCTGCAACCCGCGCGCCCAGGTGCGCGAGGATCTGGCACAGCCACGCGCCCTTGAAGCCGGTATGTCCCGTGACCAGCACGCGCCTGCCGCGCCAAAATTCAGGATCAATGCGATTGCTCATGCGTTGCCTCGTTTGTCCGCCGGCTCGACATTTCAAGCCAGCGTAATCTTGGCCGCATGAAACGCCTCGGCGTATCCATCTTCCGCCCGGCACTCCATGCCGCGCAGACGCGCAACCCCCATGAACGTGCGCGGATCAAACCAGTCTTTCGAGCGCTGGGAACCGAAGTGGGACATCAGCAGGTCCACCTTGCGCTTCATCGCGGCCTCCGACACCGGCATATAGGTGTTCGGCCGGCCGAAATCGCCGTCCCACTTCGGGATCTCGTACTCCAGGATCAGGTGATCGCGGAACGTATTCCAGGTGAGCCTGGAGACCTCCCGATGATCCTGATGGGCGTCGTCGCGCCAGTGGGTGAGAACCACGTCCGGCGACGTGCGGGCCTTGAGTTGCTCGAGCCAGGTTTTCAACTCGCCGCCGTGATAGGGAAAATACCCGTCCTTGAACTCCGCCAGGTCGATCGTCGAACGGGCAGCGCCCTCGAGAAACGCGGCCGCCGACGCGCGCGCCTCCTGTCCGCGTTGGCCAACAGCGCTGAGCACCACCCAATGCACCTCCAGATGGATGCCACGCTGAATCAGATCGAGGATCGTCGCGCCCGCGCCGATCTCGATGTCGTCGGAATGCGCCCCAAGGCACAACAGCGACAGGCGTTCGCCTGGCTGGGCTAGTCCGAGCCGTCTCACGGCGTGCCTCGCGTCCGCTGTAGAGCGGCGGGCGAAGGTTCGTTGTCGAGCCGCCATGGCATCACGCTCTGCTCGACGAGATCCTCGAGCATCTGCTTGTCCTTCAGCGTATCCATCGGCCGCCAGAAGCCCTCGTGCTTGAAGGCCATCAATTGGTTGTCTGCGATCAGGCGCCGGAACGGCTCCTCGACCAGCTCCTCGCCTTCACGCATGTAGTCGAACACCCGCGGCCGCATGATGAAGAAACCGCCGTTCATCCACATGTCGGCTTTCTGCGTGGGTCTCAATCCCTGCACGAGGCCGGTCTCGTCGAAGTCCACCATATGCAGGCTGAACGACGGCCGCACGGCGAGGAATGCCGCGGCCTTGCCGCTCTCCCGGAAGCGCACGATCAGCTCGTTCATGTTGGCATCGGACAGGCCGTCGCTGTAGTTGGCGAGAAACATCTCCTCGCCTTCGACCTGCTTGCGCACCGACCACAGCCGCTCGCCGATGTTGCGCCACAAGCCGGTATCGATCAGCGTGACGCGCCAATCCTGTTTGGCATCCCCCAGCACCTCGACGTTGCCGTTGAAGCCGGACACGACGCAGTCCGCGAAGGCCTGCGGCCGGTAGGAGAGAAAGAACTCCTTGATGATGTTCGCCTTGTAGCCCAGGCACAAGATGAAGTCCTTGTGGCCGTGTTGGCTGTAGTAGTTCATCAAGTGCCACAGGATCGGCTGGTCGCCGACTGGAATCATCGGTTTTGGAATGCTTTCCGAGTAGTCGCGGATGCGAGTGCCCGCACCTCCGCAGAACAGTACGACCTTCATATCGAGCCCTTCCCGCAATTGTCTCGGCGCACCGTACAGAGACGGCTCCACAATTTCGGACGGTGCGATGAGTGGAATCTCTGCCTGACAGCGCGCACGGTTGTGCGTGCGAATCAGGAGCCAGAATGACGAAGCGAACACGCCGGAACCACTCACCGGACTTCAAGGCCAAAGTGGCCCT
>CAMDPA010000241.1 GCA_945903565.1 Devosia equisanguinis
GGTCAAGCGTCTTCCGCGCAGCCCGCCGCGTCTTGCGCGTACTCGGCGGGCTGCGCCGTCCAAGCTATGCTTGGCCAAGCCAAGCGGGCGCGCTTGACCGCCCTACGGCCGCCACCTACTCCCCCGCCATCCGCTGCGGCCCAGGCGCCCGCTCGCGCAATTCCAGTTCCCGCTCGGCGGTGGCGATGTAATCGCGTGTGATGGGCAGCGCGTCGATGCGGCGTGCAAGCTGGATCTGGAACACCACGAGCCCTTGGTGGCGGAACGCGGCCTCCGATCCCGCGAGATAGAACTCCCACATCCGCGCGAAGGCTTCCCCGCGCAAGGCGACCGCTCGATCACGGTTCGCCGCGAAACGCTCCCGCCATGCTTTCAGTGTGTCGGCATAGTGCAGGCGCAACACCTCGACGTCGGTGACGATGAGCCCGGCACGCTCGATCGCAGGCAGCACCTCGGACAAGGCGGGGAAATAACCGCCGGGGAAGATGTACTTGGCAATGAACGGATTGGTGAAGCCGGGGCCGTCCGAGCGGCCGATCGTGTGGATCAGCGCAACGCCGTCGTCCGTCAGCAGCGCGCGCACCTTGTCGAAGAAGGCGCGGTAGTGATTGATCCCGACGTGCTCGAACATGCCGATCGAAACGACGCGGTCGAACTTCCCCTCGACCGCGCGATAGTCGACGAGATCGAATTCGACGGCGCGGTCGAGCCCCGCGGCTGCCGCGCGCTGCCGGGCAACGGCGAGCTGTTCGGACGACAACGTCACGCCCGTCACGTGCGCATCGCCGATCTGCGCGAGGTAGAGCCCAAGCCCGCCCCAGCCGCAGCCGATATCGAGCACGCGATGCCCAGGCGCGAGCGCCAGCTTCGCCGCGATGTGCTGCTTCTTGAGGCGCTGGGCCTCGTCGAGATCCCGGCTCTGCTCGCATGGGGGAGCGTAGTAGGCGCACGAATATTGCCGGTCGGCATCGAGGAACAGATCGTAGATCGAGCCGTCGATATCGTAGTGGTGGGCGACATTGCGGCGCGCGCGGCTAGCGGGATTGTATTGCCAGATGCGGCGCAGGCCCTTGCGCAGGCTATCGATGCTGCGCACCCACGCCGGCAAGGCAAACGCTTCCACGCCGCGTATCAAAAGGGCGACGAGATCGCAGAGGCAGCCCTCGATCACCTCGAGCCGGCCGTCCACGTAGGCTTCGCCGAGCGCCAGCTTGGGATCTCGCGCCAGCGCGCGCTCCGTCGCTTTGTCGGCGAGGCGGATCGAGACCGCCGGCCCACGCCCCGTGCCGAACTCCCAGGTCCGGCCATCGGCATCGATGACGGTCAACTGGCCGTCGCGAACAATGCGCGCCAGAACAATCCGAAGGGGACCAAACATTGGACCATCCCCGGCCGCTTCCTGCCCGTGCGGGCCTGGCATGCGACCCGTTCGTTTTAATCGCCGCAGTCTTGATAGTGGTAATTGGTACTCCGAATATCCAGTGGTCGGCGGACTTGCATTGCGGCCCGTCAATCCATCGCGCGACGCGCGCCACGAAAAAAGGCGCCGGATGGGACCGGCGCCTTCTCGTGCAAACGGTTTGCTGAGGCGATCAAACGCGCGGCTGCTCGCCCATGCCGGGGGCTTCCTCGGGCTCGGCGCCTTCCTCGAACATCTCGTCCGGGTTGAAGGTCTCGAGCGCGGGCGCCTCGTCCTTGACCATCGTGACGTCCTCGCCACGCGCCTGCCGGTCGGCCTCGTCCTGGCTGCGGGCGACGTTCATCGAGACCTTGACCTGCACTTCCGGGTGCAGGACCACGCGGACCTCGTGCAGGCCGAGCGCCTTGATCGGCTTGTCGAGCACGACCTGGCGGCGGTCGATGCTGAACCCTGCAGCCGTGATCACCTCGGCCATGTCGCGCGGGGAGACCGAACCGTAGAGCTGGCCCGTGTCGCCGGCCGAGCGGATGGCGACGAACTTCTGACCGGCGAGCTTCTCGGAGATCTTTTCCGCTTCGCCCTTGAGCTCGAGATTGCGCGCTTCGAGTTGGACGCGACGCGTCTCGAACTCGGCCATGTTGTCCTTGGTGGCGCGCATCGCCTTCTTCAGCGGCAGCAGGAAGTTACGCGCATAGCCGTTCTTCACGTTGACGACGTCGCCCATCTGACCGAGGCGGCCGATGCGCTCCAACAGAATAACTTGCATGGTGGTCTTCTCCTTGTGTTTGCGTTCGACGATTTCTGATGGCGGGTATTAGGTAGGTGTCGCGGGCGGCAGAGCCCCGCCCGGCGGAAAGCGTTTGCGAAAGAACGGCTCGGCCAAGCCGATGCTGGCGACCAGCAAAGTCGAGAACGGCGGCATGAACAGCAGCGCGGCATAGGCGAGGCTCAGCACCGCTGGCCGCAGTGCGCTGCCGCGCGTCACGCGATGCAGGATCGCGAGGCCGACCAGCATGAAGGCGAACATCAGCGCGCTGGCGACACCGGAGGCCAGAAGGCCCATCATGTCCGTGGAGAACGTGGCAAGCAATGCGGCGCCAAACGCCAGTGGCATGGCCGGCGGAAGTTGCACCGCCGACAAATCAGGCCACGGGCGGATCAAACGACCGGACGCGCGCGTGATATGCCCCGCAGCCCACAAGTTGAGTATCGCAATCGTGAACCACACCGTCGACATCGCCCACGGGAACAACGCCGCCATCAAGGCGATGAACGCGTTCTTCTCCGGCGCGGTGAGCGCCCTCCCGCCGGGGCCCATGGCCGCGGCGAGGTTGGTTTTTTCGAACACCTCGAGAAGCGCCGCGCGCAAGCTGGCGATATCCGAACCGATGCTGAGAAGTGCGACAGCCGCAATGAGCGCCGCCCACAGGCTTGCCCACGCGATGAGGCGCCCGATTGGATACCACTCGGTCGCAGCTGCGAGGCTATCGGACGGCGCACCTTGGCCAGGAGCGACCTCCACAACCCGATTGAGGAGCGCGAGATAGGAAAAGACCGCAGCCGGCGCGCCGAGCGCTACCAGATAGACGGTGCCGGAGCGCGCTCCGCCCGCCATCGCCACCACCAGCGTACCAATCGCGGCGGCCAGCGCTCCGGCGGCCCAACCCCAGCCGAGCCCAGCGATGGCGACCGGCATCGGTGACATGAAGAACAGCACGAACACGCCTAACGCCGTCCCCGTCCAGGCGGACGCGAACAGCGCTGCAGACGCCAGGCCGGCGCCAATGCCAATGAGGAGGCCGAGTTGCATGCTAGTAAGCTGTCCCGCGCGAGGCGGTTAGAGGCGCGCACAAAGCGGCCCCAACCTTGATATAGCATCGCCCCCAGCCGCGTGGCCGGGGGAAATGTTCGCCCTACTTGATGACGTAGGGCAGCAGACCGAGGAAGCGCGCGCGCTTGATCGCCTTCGACAGCTCGCGCTGCTTCTTTGCCGACACCGCGGTGATGCGCGACGGCACGATCTTGCCGCGCTCGGACACATAACGGCCAAGCAGACGCGCGTCCTTGTAGTCGATCTTCGGCGCCGTATCCGACGAGAACGGGCACGTCTTGCGACGGCGATGGAAAGGCCGGCGGGCACCGCCGCCGGAGCTGGCTTGACTGGTATCTGACATGGATCAGCCCTCCGAAGCGGGTTTGTCGGCGCGTGGGGGACGTGGCGCACGCGGCGCATCGCCTTCCTCGCGCGGCGGACGCGGTGCTGCGCCCGGACCAGCAGCGGCACCCGGGCCACCACCAGGGCCACCGGCCCCTGGAGCGCGCGGACGGAACGTCGAGCCGCCTTCGCGCGGGGGACGGTCGCCACGTGGGGGACGGTCGCCACCAGGACGGTCGCCGCCGCGGAAACCGCCGCGATCGCCGCCACGGAAGCCGCCACGCTCGCCATCACGGTCGCCACGACGGTCTTCGCGATCGCTCTTGCGCATCTGCGCCGACGGCTCGGTCTCGTGCTCTTCGACACGCACCGTGATGAAACGGATGACGTCCGTCGAGATGCCCATGCGACGCTCCATTTCCACCACGGCGGGCGGCGGAGAGTCGATGTTCAACAAGGCATAGTGCGCCTTGCGGCTCTTCTTGATTTTGTAGGCGAGCGACTTGAGGCCCCAGTACTCGGTCTTGGTGACTTTGCCGCCACCTTCCTCGATAACCTGGGTATATTCCTTCATCATGGCTTCCACCTGGGCCGTCGAAACGTCCTGGCGTGCCATGAACACATGCTCGTATAGAGGCATGTCCAACCTTTCCTTTCAGCGATGTACTGCCCGGCGCATAGCCCCTCTGCGGGCCGTAGATCCGCGTTTTGCGCGGATGGAAAGGCCCAGAAAGGTCGACCCGTAAGAGCAGGGACACCGGAAGTACGGGCGTTACCACCCTGCCGTGTGCCCAATTCAAGGCGCACGACCTCCCGTTCAGCCCCTGACCGGAGCAGCTCGAAGAGTGCCTTATGACGCCAGCCATGGCCGGGAGCAACAGGAAAGTTGCACGATTGCCTGTGAACCCCTGCCCCAAAGCGCGTTTCTCAGCCCAGCGGTTCGACACGCGCGCGGCCGCTCGCCTCGATGATCACGCGTTCCGATCGCGCCGGCTTGTCTGTGACCCGATCGAGCAGCCAGTCTGCCATCAACGTGAATTTGTCCTCGCCCAGCGTCACACTCGGCGCATCGCCGACGCCGTGGTTGGCGCCCTCATAAACGATGAGGTGCTTGGGCGCGGGGATCAGTGTCAGCAGATGTTCGGTGTTATGCAACGGCGAAAGCTGATCGTTCTCGCCCGCGACGACCATGTAGGGCGCAACGATGCGCGGGGCGAGCGGGCGCAGGTCGATCTGCTGGCAGAACGCGTCGAAATCGGCTTCGTCGGTGAACCCCGACATGAACATGAACCGCGCCTTGAACGTGGGCGAGGCCTTGTTGAATATCGTGTCGCAGCCGGGTTCCTGGCACACGCCTGACGCCGCGAACCCCTTGATGCGATGACCGAGCGTGGCGGCCATGACGCTGCCGAAGTAGCTGCCGAAACTGATGCCGCGCACGACGAGGCGCGATGCGTCGAGCTCCGCGCGTCCGCCGATCCACGCGTAAGCCGCCTCGGCTGCTTCCATCCATGCCTCCGGCGAGAAATGGATGCCGCGCCCTGCCGCCTCCGCCTGACCCGGACCATCCATGGCGAGCACCGCAAAGTCTCGCTCGAGCAGTTTGTCGCCATAGAGCGAGACAAGGTTTTCCTTGCTCGAATCCATGCCGCCGACCGACAGCACGCACGCGAACCGTTCGCCGCTCGCAGGCCGGCGTGGGAGGTGTAGGTAACCCGGCAGTGACTTCCCCCGGAACGGGATCTCAACGCGCTCGATCGGCCGCGGCGCGTGGCGAAGCAGTCCGGTAAAGCACAGGTTCATCTGCGTTTCGGCGTGATGCAGCGCCTCGTTCAATTCGAAGATGGGCCACGCCGCGAGCGACCACAGCAGTCCCGCCGCCATGAACGTTTCGCGCGCGGCGACGGTGCGACCGTCGGCCTCCAACGCGAAAGCACGCTCCTGCTGGCGCTTCGCCTGTGCCGCGAACTCGCGGTAGATATCCTCGAACTTGCGGATGCGCTGCGCGGTCGCGCGAAACAGCGCCTCCGCATCCGGCCCAACGGGTCTTGCCTTGGAGCCGATACGCGCCTGATCCCATTCCGCGCCAACGGTTCTGATGACGGCATCGAGCAGCCAGCGCTGCTCCTCGAAGCGTCGCACGTTCGGTGGCGGCATGATCGGAACCTTCTATCGGCTTTGATTCAGGCCGCGGCACGCAGGCTGTCCGCGATCACGCCCAGGCGCGAGATGCTGAGGCCGGGCTCGGCCAGCACCTTGGCCAGCAACGGTTTGGCGGCGAGTAACTCAGACGCGTGTTTGGCCGCCCACGTTTCCAGTGGCACGCCGCGCGCGGAAGGGTCCTGCAGCATGCGTGCGCAAATCTTGTGATTGGCGCCATCGAGGATCGCCAGTGCGTGCTCGATCGCCTGACGGTCGAAATCGTCGGCGGCGGGCAGCGCGGCAGCCCGCGACTTCAGCTCGTCGAGGCACAGGAAATCAGCCGCGGCGAAAACAACGCGCGCGGTCTCCGCCACACCCGCCCCACCTTCTGCTGCATGCTCGACCAGTGGCAGGGCCCGCCTCACGAGCCCAAGGCCGGCAAGCCGTGTCGCCAGATCGGCGGGCACGCCGGAGCCGCTCAAACGTCGTGCCTCCGCATCGAAACGCGCCCGCTCTGCCGGCGGCAGAATGCCCGGCATGCTGGCCGTGATCTCCCCCGTAGCCGGCTGATAGCGCGCCGTCACGTCCGCGAACGATTGGCCGCCGCGATGCTTCAGCACCCGCACGGTTTCCCCGATCGCAAGATCCTGCAGCGCCGCATAAAGGTCGAGCTGCACGGGAGCTGGCACCTTTCCATCGAGGCGGCCAAGCTCGGCCCACATTGCCGGCACACTGAAAATCGTCTGAACCGCGAGAAAGGCCTGCACGATGACCGGCGCCGGTTCACCCGTTTCCGCCCCCAGCCGCACCATCACCGCGGGACCGCCGGTATTGATGATCGCATTGGTGATCCCGGTCGCCACGATCTCGCGCTTCAGGCGATGTCCCGCGATGTCCTGCCGGTAGCCGGCGCGCAAGGCCTCCGGGAAATAGCACTGCAACAGTCCTTCCGCCTCCGGCGTATCCGGCACGGTGCTCGCGACGAGTTCGGCGTTGAGGGCGATCTTGGCCCAACTCAGCAACACCGCAAGCTCCGGCCGGGTCAGACCACCACCGGCCGCCGCGCGCGCGGCGATCTCCGTACCCGACGGCAACGCCTCGAGCTTGCGGTCGATCAGCCCGCGTTCCTCCAACTGCCGCGCAAGCCGCGTGAGATGCGCGATATCCTGCGTGCTGTTGCGCTCGGCGAGGCTGAGAGCAAGGCTCTGCCCGTGATTGTTGGCGAGTACGGCGGCCGCCACCTCCTCCGACATTCCCGCGAGCATGCGGTTGCGATCCTCGCGCGACAGCCGCCCCGACGCGATCACCGGCTCCAGCGCGATCTTGATGTTGACCTCCTCGTCCGACGTGTTGACGCCGGCCGAGTTGTCGATGAAGTCCGTATTGAGCCGGATGCCCCGCGTGGCCGCCTCGATGCGCGCGCGCTGCGTGAGGCCGAGATTGGCGCCCTCGCCAATCACCTTGGCTTTGAGTTCGGCCGCGGCGACGCGAAGGGCGTCATTGGCGCGATCACCGGCCTGATCGTCGCTCTCCTGGCTGTCGCGCACGAATGTGCCGATGCCGCCGAACCACAGCAAGTCCGTCTCGCAGCGCAGGATCGCCTGCATCACGTCGGCCGGCGGCAACGCATCGACATCGACGCCAAGCAGCGCCTTGATCTGCGGCGACAACGGGATCGATTTTGCGGTGCGCGAGAACACGCCGCCGCCCGCCGAAATTTTCGCACGGTCGTAGTCCGCCCACGACGAGCGCGGCAGACCAAACAGCCGCTTACGCTCGGCGAAGCTGGCGGCGGGGTCGGGGCTCGGATCGAGGAAGATGTCGCGATGGTCGAACGCGGCGGCCAGCCTGATCGCAGGCGACAGCAGCATGGCGTTGCCGAACACGTCCCCCGACATGTCACCGACGCCAGTGACGCGGAACGGCTGCGTCTGGATGTCGACGCCCATTTCGCGGAAGTGCCGCTTGACGCATTCCCATGCGCCGCGTGCGGTGATCCCCAGGCGCTTGTGGTCGTAGCCGGCCGAGCCGCCCGATGCGAACGCGTCGCCGAGCCAGAAACCGTGCGCGAGCGAAATCTCGTTGGCGTAGTCGGAGAAGGTGGCGGTGCCCTTGTCGGCGGCCACCACCAGGTAGGGGTCGTCCCCGTCGTGGACCACAACGCCCTTGGGATGCACGACCTTGCCGTCGGGCGTCGCACCGCCCAGGGACGTGGTGCGCCACGACGGCGACGATCCCTATCTCGTGGTCGCCGCCGACAAGGGCACCGCGACTTTCTCCGACATCGCCAATGCGCTGGCCCGCGATTACGGCTTCTGGCTCGACGATGCCTTCGCCTCGGGCGGCTCGGCCGGCTACGACCACAAGAAGATGGGCATCACCGCCCGCGGCGCCTGGGAATCGGTGAAGCGGCATTTCCGCGAGCTTGGCCAGGATATCCAGACCACGCCCTTCACCGCGACCGGCGTCGGCGACATGTCGGGCGACGTGTTCGGCAACGGCATGCTGCTGTCGCGGCAGATCAGGCTGATTGCTGCCTTCGACCATCGCCATATCTTCATCGACC
>CAMDPA010000242.1 GCA_945903565.1 Devosia equisanguinis
CGCATCCGCCAGCGCGACCGCAATCGTGGACGGTATCGTCAGATCGAGCTGCGGACGGCGCAGCGCAACGATGTCGACCCCACGCGCAATGCCCAGCTCGAGCAACGATTGCGCGAGCTGACCCGAGGTGCCTGTTACCAGCAACCGCATGCTGTTTCCTTCAAGCAGCCGACTACACCAGCGCCGGATACGCGCCGCCGTCGAGGTGGATGTTCATGCCGGTGATGAACCCCGCGTGCGCGCTGCACAGGAACGCGCAAGTCGCGCCGAACTCCGACGGCTGCCCGTAGCGTCCCGCCGGAATGCCGGAGATCTGATCGGCGCGCGCCTGCTCGCGCGTCCACCCCTTGATCTTCATCATGCGCGTCGCGAGCTGCTCCTGGCGGCCGGTGTCGAAGCGCTCCGGCAGCAGGTTGTTGAACGTCACGTTGTGCTTGGCGAAATCGCGGCTCAAGCCCTTCATCACGCCGGTGAGGCCCGTGCGCGCGCCCGACGACAGCGCCATGTGCGCGCGCGGCGTGGTCACCATCGCCGAGGTGATGTTGATGACGCGACCGAACTTGCGCTCCTGCATCGCCGGCAGCGCGGCGTGCGTCAGCATCAGCGCCGCGACCATGTTGCCTTCGAGCGCCTTCATCCAGTCCTCGTGCGTGGTCTCGAGGAACAGCTTCGGCTCCGGCCCGGCGTTGTTGTTGACGAGGATGTCGGGCTTGGGACACGCCGCCAGAACCTTCGCGCGGCCGTCCTGCGTGGTGATGTCGGCCTGCACGCCCGACACCGAAATCTTCGGATACTTCGCCTTCATCTCGGCCAGCGTTTCATCGAGGCTTTCCTTGCCCGTGCCGTTGATGAAGACGTTGACGCCCTCTGCCGCCAGCGCTTCCGCGCATGAACGCCCCAGGCCACGGCTCGATGCGGCAATGAACGCCGTGCGCCCTGCAATGCCAAGTTCCATTGTGATTTCCTTCTGCCCACTGGTTTCGGTTGGCGCCTCACCTGTACTTGACAGGTTCCCGCCGTCGGCCTCCAACATAGCCGCCGAATTCGACCAGCAACAGCGCCGCGTGACGATGTCGCGCCGGCACCGCGAAGGAACGCCGTATGCCCACCAACACGCTCATCCCCACCACCGTCGTCGGCAGCTATCCCCAACCCGACTGGCTGGTCGACCGGCAGGCGCTGATGTCGGGGCCCGTGCCGCGCGTGCGCCGTTCCGAGATCTGGCGCATTCCCGCCGAACATCTCGAGCAGGCCCAGGATGACGCCACCTTGATTGCGATCCGCGAGATGGAACGGGCCGGCATCGATATCATCTCGGATGGTGAGATGCGGCGCGAGAGCTATTCCAATCGCTTCGCGACCGCGCTTGCCGGTATCGACAATGAAAATCCTGCCGTGATCCCGACGCAGCGCGCCGGGCGCTCGACGGTCGTGCCGCGCGTGGTCGGTCCTGTTCGCCGCACCGGCCCGGTGGAGGTGCGCGACGTCGAGTTCCTGCGCGCCAATACGACCGCCAAGATCAAGATCACGTTGCCCGGCCCGTTCACGATGGCCCAGCAAGTCCAGGACGAACACTACAAGGACCTCGAGGCGATGACGATGGACTTCGCCATCGCCGTCAACGAGGAGGTTCATGCCCTCGCGAAAGCCGGAGCGGACGTGATCCAGCTCGACGAGCCGTGGCTGCGCAACAACCCGGATGCGGCCAGGAAGTTCGCCGTGAAAGCGATCGATCGCGCGTTGCAAGGCTTGAAGGTCGAGACGGCGCTGCACCTGTGCTTCGGTTATGCGCAACTCGTATCGAACAAGCCGCAGGGCTACGCATTCCTGGCCGAACTCGGCGGCTCCAGCGCGCAGCAGATCTCGATCGAGAGCGCGCAGCCCAAGATCGACCTCGGCGTGCTGGCCGACCTCAAGGGCAAGAAGGTAATCCTCGGCGTGATCGACCTGGGCACCCACGAGGTCGAGACGCCGGAGATCGTGGCGGGCCGCCTGCGCGCCGCCTTGAAGCACATCGCACCTGAGAACCTGATCGCCGCCCCCGATTGCGGGATGAAATACCTTCCCCGCGGCGTCGCATTCGGCAAGCTGAAAGCGATGGCGGAAGGGGCAGCGATCGTGCGGAAAGAGCTTTCATAGTCGGCGTAGGCTGGGTCAAGCACTTCGCGCGACCCAGCATTTCCCGGCGCCACCCGGATTGCTGGGTCGCGCTACGCTTGACCCAGCCTACGGAGGAATTGTCATGCCCTACATCGACGCCTTCAACCACTTCTTCCCCAAGCCGTTCTTCGATCGCCTGTGCGAAACGCCCGCCGGCCAGAAGGACATGGGCAAGCGCGTGCGCGGCATTCCAGCACTTTACGATCTCGATATCCGCAACCAGATTGTCGATAGCTTCGGCAAGCACGATTATTCCCAAGTGCTCTGCCTCGGCATGCCCGCGATCGACCGCCTGTTCGAGCCCAAGGACGCGCCCGAGATGACGCGCATCGGCAACGACGGTCTCGCCGAGATCTGCGCCAAGGACCCGCCCCGCTATCCCGGTTGGGCGGCGTCACTGGCGATGAACGTGCCGGAAGCCGCCGTCGCGGAAGTCGAGCGTGCGACCAAGATGGGCGCCAACGCGATCCAGCTTCACACCAACGTCGATGGCGCGCCGCTCGACGAGGACCGCTTCTGGCCGATCTTCGAAGCGATCGAGAAATCCGGCAAACCGATCCTGATGCATCCCATCCGCACTCGCGAGATGGCCGACTACCGCAACGAGGACAAGTCGAAATACGAGATCTGCAGCGTCATCGGCTGGCCGTTCGAGACCGGCGCGGCGCTGGCCCGCCTCGTCTTCTCCGGCATCATCGACAAGCACCCGGGCCTGAAGATCATCACCCACCACCTCGGCGGCATCATCCCGTATTTCCAGGGCCGCGTCGGCCATAGCTGGGATCAGCTCGGCGCCCGCACCTCGGATGAGGACTACGGCGCGATCCTCAAGCGCCTCAAGAAGCGCCCGTACGACTACTTCAAGGACTTCTACGGCGACACCGCCTTGGCCGGCGCCCGCGGTCCGACGCTGTGCGGCCTCGACTTCTTCGGCGCCGACCACGTGCTGTTTGCCTCGGACTGCCCGTTCGACCCCGAAAAAGGCACCATGTACATCCGCCTCACCATCGAGGTGATCGAATCCCTTGGCCTGTCGCCAGCCGACAAGGAAAAGATCTGTTTCCGCAACGCCGAGAAGCTATTCGGCCTCAAGGCACGCTGACTTGGGGGCAGACCCCATTCGCGCTAACTTTGGCATTCAGGAGCAATAACCTCTCCACTGCGTCCCCGGACGAGCGATCCGACCGTTAGGTCGGAGTGCGAAGATCCGGGGTCTTTACCCCCATCAGAAGGGTAAAAATCCCGGATAGCCTCGCTGCACTCGGCTTCCGGGAACGCAACTGAGAGGAAAGCGGTTCTAACGTCCCGCGTATGGGGTCAGACCCGAAGGGTCAGACCCCGCCCTCTCCCTGCCATCGTTTGACGCCAATCGCGACGCACCATAAGAACGCGAACGTGAGATCCGCTTCGTACCCCGCGTACGGCCTCCGTCGCACTGGTCCAACGCGCCTGGGTTCCCAATGGCATTGCCGCAAACGGCCGTACCGCTTTCCCGGTTGCTCGGTCCTGAGATCGAGGCACCGCAGGGCGTCGAGGCCATCACCGTATCCGGCCTGACGGCCGATAGCCGCCGCGTCGCGCCGGGCGTCGTGTTCGCGGCGATGCCGGGCACCAAGGCCGATGGGGCGACGTTCGCTGCCGACGCGGTGACCAAGGGCGCCGTCGCCATCCTCGCCGACAGAAACGCGAGCCTCCCGGCCCTTTCGGTCCCCGTCCTGCGTGCCGCCGACCCGCGCCGCGCACTGGCGCTGATGGCCGCCCGCTTCCATGGCCGTCAGCCCGCAATCGCGCTCGCCGTCACCGGCACCAGCGGCAAGACCTCGGTGGCAGACTTCACCCGCCAGATCCTCGCCCGCTGCGGACGCCAGGCTGCCTCGCTCGGCACGCTCGGCGTCATCAAGCCATCCGGCGCGGTCTACGGCTCGTTGACCACACCCGATCCGATCACGCTGGCCGCCACGCTGGCAGAGCTCGCAGCCGAGGGCGTCACGCACGTCGCGTTCGAGGCCTCCTCGCATGGCCTCGACCAGCGCCGCCTCGATGGCGTGAAGCTGTCCGCCGCCGCCTTCACGAACCTCGGCCGCGACCACCTCGACTATCACCCGACCGTGGAAGACTACCTCGCTGCCAAGCTGCGCCTGTTCGATACGCTGCTGGAGCCAGGCCTGCCGGTGGTCGTCAACACCGATGGCGCACGCGCGGCGGATGTGATCGCCGTCGCGAACAAACGCAGGCATTGGCTGATCACGGTCGGCAGCAAAGGCGATACGCTCCGTCTCACGACCGTCACGCGCGACGGCTTTGCCTCCCGGCTCGACATCGAACACACGGGGCACCGCCATCAGGTCCGTCTCCCCTTGCTCGGCGCCTACCAGATCGAAAACGCGCTCACCGCTGCGGGCCTCGCCATCGCCGCAGGCGAAGACCCGGCAGCCGTCATCGCCGCTCTCGCCACACTTGCGGGCGTCCCCGGCCGCCTCGAAGTCGCGGGCGAAGCGCGTGGCGGGCTTGCCGTAGTCGACTACGCTCACAAACCCGAGGCGCTCACTGCAGCCCTCGACGCACTGCGCCCCTTCGCAACCGGCCGTCTCGTCTGCGTGATGGGCTGCGGCGGCGATCGCGACAAGGGCAAACGGCCGATCATGGGCGCCATCGCTGCAGAAAAAGCCGACATCGTGATCGTCACCGACGACAACCCGCGCTCCGAGACACCGGCCCAGATCCGCGCCGAAATCCTCGCCGGAATCACGCGCGGCAAAGAGAAGGTCCGCGAGATCGGCGACCGCGCCGAAGCGATCCGCGCCGCAATATCTGATTTGCGCCAAGGCGACGTTGTGATCGTCGCCGGCAAGGGTCACGAAACCGGGCAGATCATCGGGGCGACCGTCGTGCCGTTTTCCGATCACGACGAAATCCGCAAGGCGATTGCCGAGGTGGGCGCATGAGCGAACCGCTGTGGGGCTGGGACGAGATCGTGCGCGCGGCCGGAGCCACCGCCGACGGCATGCCCACGCGCACAATCGCAGGCCTTTCGATCGACAGCCGCGGCCTCGCGCCGGGCGAGGTGTTCGTCGCATTGAAGGACCAGCGCGACGGCCACGAATTCGTCAGCGCAGCTTTCGCACGCGGAGCGGCGGCGGCGCTGGTCGACACCGCCTACGTGAAAAAGCCCGGCGACGGCGCACTGATCCGCGTCGCCGATACGCTCGATGGCTCGACCGGCATCGCCCGCGCCGCGCGCGCGCGGCTATCACCAGAGGCTGGCGTGGTCGCGGTTACCGGCAGCGTCGGCAAGACCAGCACCAAGGAGATGTTGCGCGCGTGCCTGTCGCGGCTCGGCCCCACGCATGCGCCGGAGAAATCGTTCAACAACCATTGGGGCGTGCCGCTGACGCTCGCGCGCATGCCCGCCTCGACCCGCTATGCCGTCATTGAAATCGGCATGAACCACGCAGGCGAGATCATCCCACTGACCAAGCTCGCCCGCCCACACGTGGCCATCGTGACGACCGTCGAGCCCGTGCATCTCGGCCACTTCGCATCGGTCGAAGCCATCGCCGACGCTAAGGCCGAAATCGTTGAGGGCATCGAACCCGGTGGCGTCGCCGTACTCAACCGCGACAACCCGCACTTCACGCGTCTGGAAGCCGCCGCCCGCGCACACGGCGCCGATGTCGTCTCGTTCGGCACACACGAACGCTGCTACGTGCGCATGGTCCGTTGCGTGCTGGGGCCCGATCGCACCGACATCGAGGCCGAGTGCGGCAACGGCCGCATCGTCTACGCTCTTGCCGCGCCCGGCCGCCACATGGCGATGAATTCGCTGGCCGTCGCAGGCGCCATCGAAGCGCTCGGCAACGACTTCGAGAGCACCATCCACGCGATGGGCGCGCTCGCGAGCTTCGGCCCACCGCAAGGCCGCGGCGCGCGCGAAAAGCTGACCGGCACGGGCGGCGCGATTCTGCTGATCGACGAGAGCTACAACGCCAACCCCGCCTCGATGTGTGCGGCGCTGGAAGCCATGGCGCTCGTTCCGCGATCGGAATATCCACGCCGAATCGCGGTACTAGGCGACATGCTGGAGCTGGGCGAGGCCGCACCGGAATTACATGGTGGCCTTTTGCCCGCAGTTGAAGCGGCCGGCGTCGATCTCGTGTTCACGGCCGGCCCCAACATGAAGGCGTTGCACGACCGTTTGCCGGCCGCGCGGCAGGGCCACTGGGCCGCTACTTCCGATGGCCTAGTGGAAGCCGTGACGGCCCAAGTTCATGTTGGCGACACAGTGATGGTGAAGGGGTCTTTCGGCAGCCGCATGGGGCCGATCGTGGCGGCGTTGAGAGCCCGGTTCGGGGGCGCGTAGAGAACAGCAAGTGCACGCCTTCGCGATGACATTCGCTGAGGCGCGCGAGGGAGGAAACGCGCGATGCTCTACGAGCTCGTCCAATTCAGCGACCAGATCGGTCCGCTCAATGTATTCCGTTACATCAGCTTCCGCGCGGTCGGCGCGACGGTCACGGCGATGCTCATCGTGTTCGTGTTCGGGCCGATGATGATCGACGAATTGCGCGTGCGGCAGGGCAAGGGCCAGCCGATCCGCGACGATGGCCCCAAGAGCCATCTTTCCAAGCGCGGCACGCCGACGATGGGCGGGTTGATGATCCTGTCGGCGGTGCTAATCGCGACGCTGTTGTGGACCAACTGGCGCAGCGCCTACGTCTGGCTGGTGCTCGGCGTGATGCTGTCCTACGGCGCGATCGGCTTCTACGACGACTTCCTGAAGGTGACGAAACGTTCTGTAGCGGGGTTCTCGGGCAAGTTCCGGCTGGGGCTCGAGATCGCGGTGGCGGCGGTGGCGACCTATGTGTTCATGAGGCTGGCGCCGCCCGCCTTGGCCGACACGGTCGCGGTTCCGTTCTTCAAGAACGTACTGATCGACCTGGGGCCGTTCTTCATCCTATTCGGCATCGTCGTGATCGCGGGCGCCGGCAACGCGGTCAACCTGACCGACGGCCTCGACGGTCTCGCAATCGTGCCCGTCATGATCGTGGCGGCCACGTTCGGCATCTTCGCCTACGTCATCGGCCGCGTCGACTTCACGCGCTATCTGCAACTCAGCTACGTGCCAGGAACGGGCGAGCTCACCATCATCTGCGGCGCGCTGATCGGCGCCGGCCTCGGCTTCCTGTGGTTCAACGCGCCCCCCGCCATGATCTTCATGGGCGACACGGGCTCGCTTGCGCTGGGCGGCGCACTCGGCGCCATCGCGATCGCGACCAAGAGCGAAATACAGCTCGCCATCGCCGGTGGCCTGTTCGTGCTCGAGGCGCTTTCGGTGATCATCCAGGTCGTATCGTTCAAGCTGACGGGTAAGCGTGTCTTCCGAATGGCCCCGCTGCATCACCATTTCGAGCAGAAGGGCTGGCAGGAAGCGACCGTCGTCGTCCGCTTCTGGATCATCTCCGTGGTGCTCGCATTGATCGCGCTCACCACGCTGAAGCTGCGCTAGGAAGCGGTGTCAGACCCTCCGGGTCTGACACCGAGGCGAAACGCGACAAACAGCGCCCGTTATGATCCAGGCGTTGCGCATGGTGTCAGACCCGGAGGGTCTGACACCCAGGCGAGGTCCAATGTCCAAGCCCCTCCTTCTCGTCGCCGCCGCTGCCTTGACGGACGCCGATCGCCGCGTGCTGATCGCGCAGCGTCCGGCGGGCAAGTCGATGGCGGGGCTGTGGGAGTTCCCCGGCGGCAAGGTCGATCCAGGCGAGACGCCGGAGCAAGCGCTGGTGCGCGAATTGCGCGAGGAGCTCGGCATCGAGGTGTGCCTGGAATGCCTGGCGCCGTTCACGTTCGCCAGCCACGCCTACGAGAAATTCCACCTGCTGATGCCGCTCTACATTTGCGCCAAGTGGGAAGGCGAGATCACCCCGCGCGAAGGCCAGACCATCAAATGGGTGCGCGCCAGCGCCTTGCGCGACTACCCGATGCCGCCAGCCGATTTGCCGCTGATTCCGTATTTGCGGGATTTTCTGGGTTAGGAAGTGTCAGACCCTCTGGGTCTGACACCAAGCGCGACTTATGCAGGTAGCATCTTGGTGTCAGACCCAG
>CAMDPA010000243.1 GCA_945903565.1 Devosia equisanguinis
CCAACGAAAGCTTCGCTATGATCACCCATGACTCACCCTCCTTGTGTGAGGCTCTGCCCGGCCAATCCGGGTAACCCTCGACCCCACATCGGGGGTGAGTCGCCTCGTTCGTGGAAGGGACATACAGTCTGGGTTGAGCAGCCTACGGAACTACTTCACCCAGCCCCGCTCCTTGAAATACCGGAGGGCGCCGGGATGCGTGGGGATGCCGACGTCGACGGCCATGTCCTTCACATCGAAGCTGTCGATCGAAGGATCACCCGCCGCCAGGGCCTTGATGTTCTCCGCCACCGCCTTGGTCATCGCGTAGGCCATGTCGTCGCTGATCTTGGCGCGGTTGGCGATGATCGTGTTGGGATAGCCGACCGTCGTCACGGTGTTCTTGAGGCGCGGATAAAGCTTGGGATCGGCAGGCCACGTCGTCTTGTAGAAGCTCGGGTTCTTCTCCAACAGGCGCGTCACGACATCATCGGGCAGCGGCACCACGCGGATATCGCGCCCTGTCGCGAGTTCGATGAACGGCGCCATGCGATCAGACGGCGCGTAGATCCAGCCGTCGATATTGCCGTCCTTGAACTGCTGCACGGCAGCGCCCGGCTCGAGCTGCTGCAGATTGAGCGTGATCTTCTCTTCCGCAAAGAGTGTGCGCGCCAGCGTGGTGATCGCGAAACCGGACGGGCCCGCGTTGATCTTCTTGCCGGCGAGGTCCTTGAACGTCTTGATCGGTCCGTTGGCAGGCACGATGATCGCGACCTTGAAACCATGCAGCGCGAACAAGTGCACGACGTTCTTGGTCGCCTTGTCCTTGAACACGTCCAGGCCCTTCACGCCGTCGTACGCGCTGTTCGACAAGGTGATGCCGAGTTCACTCTGGCCCATGTCGACGGCGACGATGTTGGCGGTGCCGCCACCCGGATTGAGGCTAACGCTGCCGACGCCCGGTACCTTCTGCAGGATCTGGGAGAGTGCGACCGAGACGGGATACTGCGAGCCGCCCTGACGCCCAGTTGCGAACCCGATGTCGGCGGCAGCGCTGGAAGCGAATGCACCGAGCGTTGCGCAACCAAGCGCAATACGGCTGAGAACCCTCATGTCGACCCTCCCGAGATTTCGTTGTGCCACGACTATAGGGGCCGCGACCGGGGCCATCAAGCAAGGCACCGCGAACTACGCCATGTAGCTAAGCCCGCCGCAACTCCCGGACAAACGCCATGATCTCCTCGAACGACCCGTAGTGCGTGTGATTGCTATGGCCAGCGCCGGGCAGCGTGACCAGCTTCTTGGGCGTCGCCTGCGTTGCCGCCGCGAACACCGTGCGACCCATCTCCACCGGCACGACCCTGTCCGCTTCGCCGTGCACGACGAGCAACGGCATGCGCACCTTGTCGATGATGCGGATCGTCTCGTAGCGATGCGATATCAGCCAGCTCACCGGCAGGAACGGGTAGTTCTGTGCACCGATATCGACGACCGAGGTGAACGGTGAATCGAGGATCAGTCCCGCGGCGGCGACATCGAGCGCCACCTGTGATGCGACACCCGAACCCAGGGACTCCCCGTAGAGTACGATATCCCCTGCCCGCACCCCCAGCGCGACCAGATCGGCATAGGCGCGACGTGCGTCGGCAATGTTCTCGGGCTCCGACGGTATGCCGCCGGAACCGCTATAGCCGCGGTAGGACATCATGTAGACGCCGAGCCCTTCGGACATGACCTGGCGGATCACCCCGGCACGGTTCGCAAGATTTCCACCGTTGCCATGAAAGTACAGCAATGTCGGCTGCCCCGGCCGGGCGGGTGCGTACCAGGCGACCAGGGAGACGCCGTCGGGCGCGGTCAGCCGGCGTTCGCTGACACCAGCCAGGCCCACGGCACTTGGCTCCACGTGCGTCGCATCGGGAAAGTAGACGAGAAAGCGCTGCGCGCCCCACGCCACAACCAATACCAGGGCATAAAACCCAGCGAGCATCACGAGCGCATTCTTCAGTAAATCCATCGCCGTGGCCTCTCGAACGAGGACAAGTCAATCCACCGTGCAATCCGATTATTCTACCCCGGAACAGCCTCCCTGGCACCCACCAACCAACCGCGCCCAGGGTTGCGCCCTTACAGGGTCGACGGCGGCAGCAGGGTCCACTAGACTTTCGCCGCGTTACATCCCCGCGTCAGCGCTGCCCGGTCGGGCAGCGGCGCAGCCCACACAGGAAAGCCACCGATGCCGGACACGCCGAAGGTCAAGTCGAAGCCCTCCAAGTCCGCATTCCAGTGGGAAGATCCGTTCCTGATCGAAGATCAGTTGAACGAGGACGAGCGAATGATCCGCGACACCGCGCGCGAGTTCGCCCAGGACAAGCTCGCGCCGCGCGTGACCAAGGCCTACCTCGAGGAAACGACCGACCGCGAGATTTTCTCCGAGATGGGCGCGCTCGGCCTGCTCGGTGTAACTGTCCCGACCGAATATGGTGGGTCCGGCGCGAACTACGTGTCCTACGGCGTCGTTGCCCGCGAAGTCGAGCGGGTGGACTCCGGTTATCGCTCGATGATGTCGGTCCAGTCCTCGCTCGTGATGTACCCGATCCTCGCCTACGGCAGCGAAGCCCAGCGACAGAAGTATTTGCCCAAGCTGTGCAGCGGCGAGTGGGTCGGCTGCTTCGGCTTGACCGAGCCAAACGCCGGCTCCGATCCCGGCGGCATGACGACAAAAGCCGAGAAGGTGCAAGGGGGCTATCGCATCTCGGGCGCCAAGATGTGGATCTCCAACGCGCCGATCGCGGACGTGTTCGTGGTCTGGGCCAAATCCGATGCGCACGGCGGGGAAATCCGCGGCTTTATTCTCGAGAAGGGCATGAAGGGGCTGAGCTCGACCAAGATCCAGGGCAAGCTATCGCTGCGCACGTCCACCACCGGCGAAGTGTCGATGAACGGCGTCGACGTGAGCGAAGACGCGCTGCTGCCCAACGTCTCCGGCCTCAAGGGCCCGTTTGGCTGCCTCAACCGTGCACGCTTCGGTATCTGCTGGGGCTCGATGGGCGCGGCGGAAGACTGCTGGCATCGCGCGCGCACCTACACGCTGGAGCGCAAGCAGTTCGACAGGCCGCTGGCAGCCACGCAGCTCGTGCAGAAGAAGCTCGCGGACATGCAGACGGAGATCGCGCTCGGCCTGCAGGCGGCGTTGCGCATTGGGCGGCTGTTCGACGAGGGCCGGCTCGCGCCGGAAGCGATCAGCCTCGTGAAACGCAATAATTGCGGCAAGGCGCTCGACATCGCACGGATGGCCCGCGACATGCACGGCGGCAACGGCATCATGGCCGAGTACCACGTGATGCGGCACGCCGCGAACCTCGAAACGGTCAATACCTACGAGGGCACGCACGACGTCCACGCCCTCATTCTCGGGCGCGCACAGACGGGGCTGCAGGCTTTCTTTTGAGGCGACGTCGTAGGGCGGAATAGGCCTCTCGGCCGTATTCCGCCGGCTATAATGCAGAGGCGCACGACGCGTCGTCTCGGCACTGCCAAGCAACCTTTGGACGCTGATCCGCCTTACGGCGCCAGCGCCACCGGCACGGGCGGTGCGTCGGGATCGCGTTCGCCGACGAGATCGCGCAGGCCATCGCGGCCGTAGACGTCCGGGCGGAATACCGCGCGGCCATCGCCTTCGGCCCATGCGGTGACATAGGTGAAGTACACCGGCACCGGCCGCGTCAGCGTCACGTCCAAAGCTTGGCCGCCATCGATCACGTCCTGCGCGCGGCCCGGCTTATCCCAGCCCATCTCATAGCGCGCAAGCCATTCCACCAGCGTGAACACATCCTGCACGCGCACGCAGCCGGCGCTGAACGGCCGGACGCGCTGACCGAACAACTGCTTCATCGGCGTATCGTGCATGTAGACGATATCGCTGTTGGGCATGTCGATCCGCACGAGGCCAAGCGCGTTATGCGGACCGGGGTCCTGCTTGAACCGCACCTGCTTGGAGTCGACCGCGTTCCAATTGATGTTGCGCATGTCGATCATCTCGCCGCGTGGCGAGTAAGCGCGGATGTGCTCCTTCTCCAGGTATTCCGGTTCCTTGCGGATGCGCGGGATGAGGTCGACATTCGCCACGCTGTCGGGCACATTCCAGAACGGGAAGAAGTTCAGCGCCCGGATGTTCGCCTTCACCACCGGCGTTTGCCGATCGGGCTTGCCGACGATCACGCGATGACGGAGCTGGACGCTATGCGCCTCCACCGCCTCGAGCTGATAGGCGGCGGCGTTGACCAGCACATAGCGGTCCTCGATCCGGCCCATCGTGATATCACGCAACCGCTTGTGATTGAGCTTAAGCTGGTCCAGGCGCGACTTGGCGGGTGCCGCAAGCTGCGCCGCCGTCGGGCGGTCGATGCGACCGGTAGGGCGGAAGCCCAACTGCTCCTGGAAGCTGCGGATCGCATCCTCCAGCCGCTCGTCGAAGCGCGGATTATTGAAATAGCCTTGTGGCGCGCGCAGGTCGCCGCTCATGCCGAGGCGGCGTTTGATCGCGACGATGCGGTTGTCGTCGTCGTCCAGCCGCAGCAGGCGGCCTTGCGGGATGACGGGCCAGCCGCCCGACTCCACGATGCGCTCGTAGCGGTCGATCGCGCGCTCGACGTTTTGCAGCATCTCGTCGCTGCGCCACGGCACCTTGTCCGTGCGCAGGTCGTTGAGCTGCTCCTGGACGCGTTGCGGCGCTTGGCTCAGCGGGCGTTCCCCACCAAACCCCTCGAGCCACCCAAAGGGCGACTGCGCGTGTGCTGCCGCGGGCGTGACCGCCGCCGCACCAGCCACTCCACCGGCAAGAAACGCGCGGCGCGATACGCGACGTGCACTGGCGGCGTTCCCGTCTGTTTCGTCGTCGTGCATATCGCCCGTACGTCTCGTTGCTTCAGTTGCCGTGGCTATCGTGACTGGGTGACGCGGCGCGCCACCAATCCCAAAGCCGCTCACCCTACCCCATATCAAGGCTTCAATGATTTGGCGAAACAAAGACACGTTACAAGAATGGTTTGGCGCATTGCGGGTACCTGTTGCGCGCAGACACCGCCTCCCCCTAAGCAAACCTTCGTAGAAGGCCGACGAACTGATTGCTTAGGTTGTTGCTTCAGAGGCGTTTTAACGCGAAACCGCGCGGGGCACTCTTGCGAACTCGGCTTAGATTTGCCGCAACTGCGCCTCCAACCGCGCCTTCCGTGCCGAATCAACCCGCACGCGATAGTGAGTCTCCCCGTTTTCAGCCATCTCGCGGGTGAGAACCTCCACATTCTCGTGCAGCCAGTGCGCTAGCTTGCCCGCGCTCGGCGGCAAGGTGACGTCCATGATCTCGTCGGTTTTCCCGAGCCGGGCCTCAAGGGTGGCGAGCAGAGCATCGACACCCTCTCCCGTTATGGCGGAGACCAGCACCGGTTCAGGATCGAGGCGGCGCGCACCATGCGTCACTTCCTCGCGGCTGTCCGGATCCAGCCGGTCCACCTTGTTCCATACCTCCAGCACGCGCTTGCTCGACGTCTCGGGCTCGATGCCCAGACCCGTCAGCACGCCTTCAACATCGGCGCGCTGTGCTGCGGTCTCGGGCGATGAAATGTCGCGCACATGCATGACGAGATCGGCGCTCACCACTTCCTCGAGCGTGGCGCGAAACGCCGCCACCAGCATCGTCGGCAGGTCGGAGATGAATCCGACGGTGTCGGACAGGATCACGCGACGGCCCGACGGAAGCCGGATCTCGCGCATCGTCGGATCGAGCGTGGCGAACACCTGATCCATGGCCAGCACGCCCGCGCCCGTCATGCGATTGAACAGCGTCGACTTGCCCGCGTTGGTATAGCCGACGATGGCGACCACCGGATACGGCACGCGCGCACGGCCCTTGCGATGGAGATCGCGGGTGCGCACGACGTCGGCGAGGTCCTTTTGCAACCGCTCGATCCGGTCCTGAATCATGCGGCGATCGAGCTCGAGCTGGCTTTCGCCGGGACCGCCTAGAAAGCCTGCACCGCCGCGCTGGCGTTCCAAGTGCGTCCACGAGCGGACCAGCCGGCTCTTCTGATAGGTGAGATGCGCCAGCTCGACCTGCAGCCGGCCTTCACGCGTCTGCGCGCGGCGGCCGAAGATCTCCAGGATGAGCCCGGTGCGGTCGATGACCTTGGCGTCCCACAGCTTTTCTAGATTGCGTTGCTGAATCGGCGAGAGCGGATGATCGATCACCACGAGACCGGCGCCCGTCGACTCCAGAAGTCCCTTGAGCTCCTCGACCTTGCCCTTGCCGATCAGCGTGGCCGGCCGCATCTCGTTGAGCGGCACGAGGAGCGCCTCGGCAATGTCGAGATCGATCGCGTGGGCCAGCCCGACCGCCTCCGCCTTCCGGTCGTCGGGACGCCGGACCGACGCTGGCGCGCCGCGCCGCTCATGCGGCACGGGCACGACAACGATACAGCGCATCATGCTGCGCTCGACAACAGTGTGCTCCGGCTCCTCGTCGAGTTCCGGCACGGCTTCAATGTCGTCAGACCTGGTGCGCTTGCTCAGTCGATTGATCTTTCAGCTCGCCCCAGACCTTGGTTCAGCCGGGATCGTTGGGATCGGGCTCCATCAGATTGACGGGCTGCCCTGGCATGATGGTGGATATGGCGTGCTTGTACACGAGTTGCGAGTGCCCATCGCGGCGCAGCAACACGCAGAAATTATCAAACCACGTCACTATGCCCTGCAGCTTGACCCCGTTGATAAGGAAAATCGTGAGCGGAATCTTGTTCTTGCGAACGTTATTCAGGAAGGCGTCCTGAAGGCTTGGCGTATTCTCGGCCATTTGATTGTTCCGTATTTTTTTTGATTGGCTCTTGTCGTTGGCAGGCGGATGAATGCCGCACATGCACTTCTCCCCCATATCAAGCGGGAGCGCATGTGCAGCGAACTCACTGAAATACTATAACCCAACACCAGCACAAATACATCGCCGGGTTAGTCCTGCGGGACTACGGCAAGCGCATCCGGGTGGATCACTCGAGGGATAAATGATCCGAACCGGGCCAACGCGGCAATGAATGTTCGGCTTCCCCATGAAAGGCGGCCCTCAACCGGCGTGAAACCGGACCGGGCGTGCCGCCGCCGATCCTGACGCCGTCGATTACCACCACGGGCGTGACGACATTGGTTGCGGCCGTCACGAAGGCTTCTTTCGCGCCCATGGCCTCCAACACTGAGAAGGGCCGCTCCACCAGCTCCAGACCCAGCCGCGATATAACGTCGATCAGTGTCGTGCGCGTGACGCCACGGAGAATGTCGACATCGAGCGGGCGCGTGACGAGCCGCCCCTTCTCGTCCACGATCCAGGCATTGCTGGATGCGCCCTCGGTCACGAAACCTTTGGTGTCGACGAACCACGCCTCGCGGGCACCCTCCGCCTTGGCCGCCTCCTTGGCCAGCGACGCCGGCAGCAGCATTACCGTCTTGATATCGCATCGTTCCCAGCGTGGGTCCGGCATCGTCTTGACCGCGATCCCCGCTTCTGCCCGTGCATCGGCGGCCGCCCGTGAGGCTGGTCTGGCGATACACACCACGGTTTGACGGACATCGGGCCCTGGAAACAGGAAGTCGCGCGGGCGTGCACCACGGCTGACCTGCAGGTAGATCGTACCGTCGCTCACGCGGTTGCGCCGCACGCACTCGCGCAGCACGTGCCCGAGTGCGGTCCGCTGCATGGGCATGCCCATCGCGATCTCGCCGAGCGAGCGTGCGAGCCGGTCGAGATGGCGGGTGGCGTCGA
The DNA here is from genome assembly GCA_945903565.1 of Devosia equisanguinis. Classification (GTDB taxonomy): domain Bacteria; phylum Pseudomonadota; class Alphaproteobacteria; order Rhizobiales; family Hyphomicrobiaceae; genus CAMDPA01. The sequence continues at coordinate 7,784 of CAMDPA010000243.1, forward strand.
TCAACGCCCCGTCGCGCACCTCGATCACCTCGTAGACCGCATCGGCGAACTGGAAGCCGCGATCCTCCGCGTGCACGCGGGCGTCCGCGTAGGCGAGATAGCGGCCATTGACGTAGACGACCCTTGTCATCGCGGCGCCGTCACGCGACACCGCTTCCGGGACCACGTTGATCGTTGCTCACGCCCAGCGCGCGCAGCTTGCGATGCAGGGCCGAGCGTTCCATGCCGACGAACTCCGCCGTGCGCGAGATGTTGCCGCCGAAACGGTTGATCTGCGCCAGGAGATAGTCGCGCTCGAAGATTTCCCGCGCCTCGCGCAGCGGCAGCCACATCAGTTGCTCCGAGCGCCCGCTGACAGGCAGCGCGACGTTGGAACCGATCTCCTCGGGCAGCATGTCCGCGGTGATGACGGAGTCGGCGTCGCCACCCGATAGGATCATCAGGCGCTCGATGTTGTTGCGGAGCTCGCGCACGTT
>CAMDPA010000244.1 GCA_945903565.1 Devosia equisanguinis
GCCCGCACCCTGAGATCTTTCGAGTATCCCTTCGCCATCGCGATCCCCGCCGTTGCTGCCGGTGGAATCCGAATCTGATTTGCGCGTCCGAGGGAATCCCCTGTAACTGTTTTGATTCACATCAAGTGGAAAGCGCTCTAGCGCGGCGATGGCCAGGACCAGTGGGAGGCTGGCTTGGCGCGGCTCACGCCGGCTCGGCCATTGCCGCGCTAGATTGAAAAGAAAGTGTTCAACCACTCGCATTGGCCCGTCCCCTCCCGCCATATTGCGGCGGATCATGGTCGTCTGCTGCCCGATTGACCATGACATGCAATGTCATGCCTCCATTTTCGATCTGCACGGTTTTGGACCGTTGGCATCAGTTGCAAAATCAATCCATGAAGTATGGCGCAAGCGGCACCAGCGCCTCGCCGGGGTCGGGTTCCCGCGCGACCGTCACACACAAGCTGCCGTAGTCCGGAATGCGCACGACCGTTAGGTCGATGTACATCTGGTGTGGGACGAACGTGCCGTCCACGCCGCGCGGATCGTTATACGTGCCGCGCATGCACATGAGGCCATGGCGCACCATGTAGTCGACGCCGCCGCCGGCCGCCACCATCTCATGGCACGCCTCGGACATATACCGCCGCCAATCGACTCCGACCGCAGTGATGCCGTAGGTCGCATGCATCCAGGCATCGTGCATCGCCGAGACCGCCAACACCTTCAAGCCGGTGTCGTAGATCATGGCCGGGCTGGCGCGCCGTTCGATCAGCTCGCACAGCAGGCGGGCCGTCGGCCATTCAATTGGCGACTCGACCTTGGCGATCTCACGTCTCATCCACTGCTGCGGCCGGCCTTCTCCTCGCTCCCAGCGCGCAATCGTCCTGTTGCTCACACCCCAAAGCTCGGCCAGGTTCTCTTGCGTCAGAGCCTGCGTGTGTCGGAACGCCTTTAGGCGTCTTGCCATTGTCATTCGTTCCCCCAAATTCGCAATAAAGTTCGACTGCTGAGGCTTGCGCTCGAACTCTCTGAAACACCGGGCAAACACCCGCCCGACGGCGACACGCCAGCGCACCGGAGCCAATCGGCTCACACCACGCAACCCCCCTGCCTTGCGCAACAATGCAGCGCCTGCGTCATGCCGTTTCTCGAATCAACGATCCGGCACAACACTGATGCGGCCTGTCCGACAAGCAGTGCTGCGCAAAATTGCAACCTATCCGGAACGCACCCGCGCAAAGTTTGAACCTATCTCGTTCTCCGGCTAAGCCTCGTTGAGGCCACCGCACGTTTGTGCCCGGTGTGCCGCGGCCCGCAAACAGGAGATCAAGGGGGCGTACTGAGCCATGAACGACGCAGGAGACGCGCCACAAAGCGATCCGCTGCGCGAGGTGGCGCAGGCCATTCTCGCCCATCCGCGCTTCACGCCCGCGGTGCTCGTCTACGTCGACGAAATCACCAAATGGCGTCGCGGCCTTGGCCGCTTCGCCTGGGCCGCGACATCCTACGTCGGCACGCACATCGTGGGCTTCGTCCTGCTGCTGCACTACGCGAATACGACGGGCGAGCCCGAGGGCGGCGCCACATTCACGCGGCTGCTGGCGCAGTGCCAGCGGCGCAATCTGTGTGGCGCGGGCGCCCTGCGCACGGTGCTGACTCTCGCGACCGTGGCCGGCTACCTGAAGTCCTCCCGCGGCGCCGACAAACGCGTCCAGATCTTCGCGCCGACCGAAAAACTGCTCGCCAAGAGCTGCGACCTCTACCGTTGTCCGATGGCAGCCCTCGACCAACTCGTCGATGGCGCCGCCTATGCCGACCAGGTGCGCGCGGACGCGGGCTTTATCCCGCGCATGATCACGTCTGCCGGGCAACAGTACATCGAGCATGACATACTGGTCGCCGACAATTTCCCTCATCTCCTCGAGCTGATGTACATGACCGGCGGCTGCTTGGTCGTCCTCGCCTTGGTCGAGGCGGAGCTGCGCGGGCACCCTTGTCCCTCGACGCGCACGGTCGGCCAACAGTGCGGCGTCTCGGCCTCACAGGTACGCGAGATCCTGCGGCGCGCCTCGGCACACGGGCTGGTCGCGTTGTCGGCCGACGGCCAGGTGGCCTCGGCGGCTGCGTTGACCTCGATGTATCGCCAGTTCGTCGCCCGCGAGCTCGCCCTCTACGCCAAGTACACGCTCGGGCTCGAGCCCCACTTCGTCGTCGCTTCGTCGGGCGTCAGGTTAAAAGCGGCAGAGTGAGCACGAGCATGTCCGCTCCATCAGTGAGCGGACACCGATCCGCTTGCAGTTCAAGCAAAGTTCCGGGTCGGCCCAGGGGCAACAGCGTGGATCAAGCTGCCGCGTTGAGCGCGGTCGGTCCTCTCCCAGCTCCGGACATGCTCGCGATAGTCCGGACGGCCGACGGCGGCAAGACCTTGCTCCGCAAGACCTTGCGCCAACAGAGAGCTGCGTGCGCCCCTGCCGGAGGTCTTACCTCGCAATCCTGTTCCGTTGCTCCTTGAACCCCGATCAGGCGGGCTTGCCGATCGGCGGTTCCGACATTTCGCCGGCCAGAACTTCCGCCACGTGCCGCACGTCGATCGAGGAGCCCGCGCGGCTCAGCTTGCCGGCGATGTTCATCAGGCAGCCGAGGTCGCCGGCCAGCAGCAGCGTGGGCCGCGCGGCCTCGGCGTTGGCTGCCTTCTTGTCGACCATGGCGTTGGAGATATCGGGGTACTTGATCGCGAACGTGCCGCCGAAACCGCAGCACACTTCGCTGTCGGCCATCTCGACCAGCTCCAGCCCGGCGACCTTGCCGAGCAGCGCCCGCGGTTGGCCCTGGATGCCGAGCTCGCGCAAGCCCGAGCAGCTATCGTGATACGTGGCGCGCGTGGCGAGCCGGCCCGGCACCGCCGTCATCTTCCTGACGTCGACCAGAAACGCCGTCAGCTCGTGCACCCGTTCGGCGAAGGCGATGGCCCGGCCGTGCCATGCGGCATCGTCTTTCAACAGATCGGGATAGTGCGACTTGAGCATGCCCGCGCATGAGCCGGACGGCGCCACGACATAGTCGACACCATCGAACGCGGCGATGGTCTGGCGCGCGAGTGCCGCCGCATCGACGGTGGCGCCGACGTTGTAAGCGGGCTGGCCGCAGCAGGTCTGGCCCTGCGGCACGACGATGTCGCATCCGGCCGCTTCGATCAGGCGCGCCGCAGCGAATCCAACGCTTGGCCGGATCAGGTCAACGAGGCAGGTGACGAACAATCCGACACGTGGGCGCGGTGTTTCAGATGTGCTCGCCATGGCCGCCTCGCGGGATGAAGTCGTGTCGTCGCGAGCGGGCGAAGGGAAGGCATGTCCCCAACGCCCAACGCCACCGGCCGGCGCGATGGCGCGCCTTGCCGATGGCGTCCCCTCGAGGGTCCCGACTCCGAAGCTCGCTTCGCGTCACATTGTGCAACAAGCGAGCTTCGGAGTGATCGGGACCGCTAGAAGGCTGATTCGATGATGGCGATGCGATGGTTCGCGCGCGGGACATCTGCCGGACCAAGGTAGGGAAACCCCGGTCCGCGACTGCGACGGAAACCTCGACTTTGGTTTACTTGGCCGCGGCCTTCTTGAGATAGGCGATCAGGTCGTCGCGATCGCCCTTATCCTTCATGCCGGCGTAGGCCATCTTGGTGCCAGGCATGAACTCAAGCGGATTTTCGATGTACTTTGCCAGGTTCTCGTCGGTCCAGACGAGGCCGCCAGCGCCGGCCTTCTTGTTGGCATCGGAGTAGGAGAAGCCGTCCACCGATCCGCCCTTGCGGCCGACGATGCCGTTCAAATGCGGGCCGACGAGGTTCTTGGCACCGGCGCCGACCTGGTGGCAGGCGCGGCATTGACGAAAGAGATCCTGACCATTCTCGGCGTCCTGCGCCATCACGGCGGAACCCGTGACGGCCCAAGCCAATGCAGCGGCTGCGCTCACCAAGCCCGTTCTCATGTTACGTCGTGCTCCCTGGTTTTCCTGCCGGCGCGCGCTCCGCGCCGGGCGTCGAGTTCGTATATACACGGACCTCGGGCCGATCCGATGCGCGACAAATCTTCCTGTTGCGCACCTGTTGGTTTCAGGTGGTTGCGTCGACCGTCGAGCCACGGCGGCTCGGTTTTGCTGCCTCGACCGCAGCGGCGCGCGGCGCCCGGACGATCTTGGGGATGTCCGACTTGACGGCCGCGTTGTCCTTGGCCCACTGCTCGGTTGCGAAAAATCCGGCCAGGAAGTCGATGAAAACGTTGACCTTCTCCGGGAGGTAGTCGCGGCAGGGGTAGACGGCGTAGATGGCCATGTTGCTCGAGCCGCGGTACTGCGGCAGCACGACTTTGAGCTCGCCGCTTTCCAGCTCGGCGGCAATGTCCCAGGTCGGCCGAAGCCCGATGCCGAGGCCGGCGATCAAGGCTTCACGAACGAACTCGGCCGAATTGGTGCGGACGTTGCCTTCCACCTTGATCTGCTCGGCGCCGTTGGGGCCTTCGAGGCGCCAGTGCTCCTGAGCCCCCGCGGAGAGGCAGTTGAGAAGGTCGAGATCGGCCAGAACCTTAGGCTCTTTTCCAAGCTTTGCCAGATACTTGGGCGAGGCGCAGAGGACGCGGGTATCGGGCGCCAACTTGCGGGCGACGAGGGGGGAATCCTCCAGCTCGCCGATGCGGATGGCGAGATCGAAGCCTTCGCGGATGATGTCCTCGAAGTGGTCGGTCAGGTGCAGGTCGAGCTTGACCTCGGGGTAGCGGTGCAAAAATTCGTCCAACTTCGGTGCGATGTGGAGCCGGCTGAAGGACGTCGGCGCGGTGACCTTGAGCAGGCCGCGCGGCTTGGTGTTGCGGCGCGAGACGAAGTCCTCGGCCTCTTCGCACAAGCTGAGGATGTCGACGACGCGGCGGAAGTAGCCTTCGCCGGTCTCGGTCAGGGTGAGCTGACGGGTGGTACGGTGGAACAGGCGGGCGCCGAGCTTTTCTTCCAAGAGGCTGACGCGCTTGGAGATAACGGCTGGCGAAAGTCCCATCTCGCGGCCGGCGGCGGACATGTTGCCGGTGCGGGCGACGCGGGAGAAAATGTCGAGATCGCTAATGGCTGTCATGGCGGGAGGTCCTGTTGACTTGATGCTGAACTGTGCGAGGACTTTCGTTGTTCTGTTGATCACCTATATGGGCGGCGATAGTGCGTCTCCAATACGATATGATAGGACAAGTCATATTCCCAAACGTTTATAATCGCCGTTGCAAACGCGGGCAGGCTGCCCGATAGGCCCCGGGCTGCCGCCCTGGGTGGCGAAAGTGGGGTATGGACATCCTCCGTCTGTCTGGCAGTCCAGGTTGATTTTTGGCCGGTGTCGGCGGCAAATGCCTCGCCACGATTAACCAAGGCTGCCCGATGACGCATATCGCCCTGCCAGAACCCGATCAGGCGACCATCGCCCGCCGCGACGAGATCGCGGCAAGCATCAGCGCCCTGATCGGCCGCGACCGCGTGATCACCGACATCGACGGGCGCCGCGCGTACGAGACCGATGCCCTGACCGCCTATCGCCGGATGCCGCTGGCCGTCGTGCTGCCGCGCTCGACCGAGGAAGTCGCGGCGGTGCTGCGCTATTGCCACCGTGAGCGGATCAAGGTCGTGCCGCGCGGCGCGGGCACGTCGCTTGCCGGTGGCGCATTGCCGGCCGAGGATGCGATTGTCGTGTGCATCACCAAGCTCAACCGGGTGCTCGATATCGACTACGAGAACCGCACCGCGCACGTTGAAAGCGGCATCACGAACCTGGCGATCAGCGCGGCGGTTTCCGAGCGCGGCTTCTTCTATGCGCCCGATCCGTCGAGCCAACTTGCCTGCACGCTGGCCGGCAACATCGCCATGAACTCGGGCGGCGCGCATTGCCTCAAGTATGGCGTGACGACGAACAACGTGCTCGGCGTCAAGATGGTGCTGATGGACGGCGAGATCGTGGAACTCGGTGGAGCACATCTTGATTCACCCGGCTTCGACATCCTGGCGCTGGTGGTCGGATCGGAAGGGCAGTTCGGTATCGTCACGGAAGCGACGGTTCGCATCCTGCGCGCGGCCGAAGGCGCACGGCCCGTGCTGATGGGTTTCAATTCGGCCGAATCCGCCGGCGCATGCGTTGCTGCGATCATCGCCGCCGGAATCATCCCGGTGGCGATCGAGTACATGGACAAGCCCGCCATCCACGTCTGCGAGTCGTTCTCGAAAGCGGGCTATCCGCTCGATGTTGAAGCGCTGCTGATCATCGAGGTCGAAGGCTCGGAGACGGAGATCGCCGGGCTCATCGAGCGCATCGTCGAGATCGCCAAACCGTTCAAGCCGGCCAGCTTGAAGATCAGCCAGAGCGCGGCGGAAAGCGCACGGATCTGGCGCGGACGGAAATCGGCGTTCGGCGCGCTCGGCCGGATCAGCGAATACTACTGCATGGACGGCACTATTCCGCTTGGACAACTACCGCATGTGTTGAACCGCATCTCGGAGATCTGCGCGCAGCAGCAGCTGCGTGTCGCCAATATCTTCCACGCCGGCGATGGCAACCTGCATCCGCTGATCCTGTATGACGCCAACGATCCCGAGCAGAGTTCCAAGGCGGAGATCGCGGGCGCGGAAATCCTAAAACTATGCGTGGAAGTCGGCGGGTGCCTGACCGGCGAGCATGGCGTCGGCATCGAGAAGCGCGACTTGATGCGCGTGCAGTTTTCCGAAAAAGATCTGGCGCTGCAGATGAGTATCAAGACCGTGTTCGATCCGCGCTGGTTGCTCAATTCGGCCAAGGTATTCCCGCTCGACGGCCGGCCGCCCATCGACCAGGCAGCGTGAGAGAACACATGAGCAGTCTTTATCGCCCCGCCGCCGACTGGGAGCTCGCCGGCATCATCGCCGACGCCTCCGCGGGCCGGGTCCCCGTCGAGATCATCGCCGGCGGCACCAAGCGCGAGATCGGGCGTCCCGTCGAAGCCGCCGCGCAAATATCCGTGCGCGGCATGATCGGCGTCATGCTGTACGAACCCAATGAGCTGGTGATGGGCGTGCGCGCCGGCACGACCGTGGCCGAGGTCGAAGGGCTGCTCGCCAAAAGCGGCCAGATGCTGCCGTTCGAGCCGCTGGATTTGGGCCCATTGCTCGGGCGCGAGGCAGGCCAGGGCACGATCGGCGCGGTGTTCGCGACCAATTTCTCCGGTGCGCGCCGGGTGTATTCAGGTGCCGCGCGCGATCATCTGCTCGGCGTGCGCGCGATCACGGGGCATGGCGAGCAGATCCGCGCGGGCGGACGCGTGATGAAGAACGTGACCGGCTACGACGTGGGGCGTGGCCTCGCTGGCAGTTGGGGCACGCTCGCCGTGATGACCGAGGTGACGTTCAAGGTCGTGCCGCAACCCGAAGCAACGGCGACACTGGCATTGTTCGGACTGCCTGACGAGATCGGCGTCGAAGTGTTGTGCAAGGCGATGGGGACGCCCTACGAGATCACGGGCGCACTGCATCTGCAGCAGGTGCCGACAACCCGTTTGTGGCAGTCGCAGATTCGCGGCCCCGGCAAATCGGCCACCGTCATGCGGCTGGAGGCGCCGGCCACGTCGATCGCCTATCGTACCGAAAAACTGCGCCAACTGTTCAAGGCCTACGGCGAGCTGACCGTGATCGATACCGCGCCTTCGCTGGAGTTCTGGCAGGAGATGCGAACGCTGACCGTGATGCAGGGCAGCACCAATCCGCTGTGGCGCATTTCGACGCCGCCCAAGCGCGGGCCGGAAGTGGTCGCGGCCATCGCGCGCTACATGGCGGTGGAAGCGGTCTACGACTGGTCTGGTGGGCTGATATGGCTCGAGGTGCCCGCGTCGGCGGATGCGGGCGCGACCGACATCCGCCGCGTGATCGCCTTGCACGGGGGGCACGCCACGCTGATCCGGGCAACGGCTGCGGTGCGCGGCGCGGTGGAGGTGTTCCAGCCGCTCGATCCGGGCGTCGATCGCTTGACGCGCGGGCTGAAGCAGGCGTTCGATCCAGCCGGCGTGCTCAATCGTGGCCGCATGTACGCGTCGATGTGAATGATCGGTTCCGAGTAGGCTCTGATGTCCCTTGTCAAGCGGTGCGGGCGTGGCTTGGCGGCCGTGCCGCGGATGCGGTCGGATAGTGTAGGGCAGGATCGCGCAGAAGGGGAGGCGGAGCCGGAGACGTCGGTTGGCAAGCTCTGATACGCGGGTTGGATAC
>CAMDPA010000245.1 GCA_945903565.1 Devosia equisanguinis
CCGACGGCTTCCCATCTTTGCCGAATGGCTTGTCTGTCGATCATGCAACGGCGTACGACTGTTCGCCGGGACAAGGAATCCCGCGCTGCCGAGTCACACGGTCGCACGCACACAGATCACGATTCAGCTATTTTGCGATCCGTCCTTAGACGCAGGAGCTTACCCACGGCACGGCCGAGCAAAGGTCGGACGAGGCATCGTCCGCGTATCGGGCTTGATGGGTAACGTTCCGGCTCGTTTGGAAGTCGGTGGCTCGCCATGAATATCAAAGAACTTCAGAATGCACTCCGGCTGCTGGAGGCCATGTATGCCTCCGGAGGCGCTCGGAAGCAGGCGGAATCAGTTTCGACACTAATCGAAGCTCTGGAAGGGCACCACGAGCAGTCTGTGGAGGCGTTCGTCGAAGGCGCTCGGCACCTCAATGACGACAGCCTCAGAATCCCGAGCAAAGCGAAAGCGATCAATGGCGAGGCGGTCAGCCGGCACGTGGATAGTCTATTTGCCGCGGGTGTCGCGAGGGACAGATTTGATGCGGCCTTTGTCGCATTGAAATCTGACCCTTTAGCCAAGATCGGTGAATGCGTTGAGGTTGCCAATATTTACAAGAACCGTCCAACGAACGGTACATTCAAGTATAAATTCGAGAGCCGAACCAAAGCGCTCGACTTTATTTTCGACACCTACTTGGGACGGGCGCAGGACGAAAGCAAGGCTGGCATCATCGACAAGCTAGCCAAATGGGCGACCGGTTGAATCCAAGCAGCTCCATTTCGCGAGCAAAAGACGGGCGGTCCGGAGGGCGTCCTTCCGGCGGGGTTCTGGGGCCGGCCCCAGTCGCGCCTCCGGCGCGAATTCATTGATGCGTGCGCAAAGCTGACCACCGCCACCGAACGTCGTCGGTCGGGTCGAGGCACGAGACCCGACACGCAACGGTTAACGCATCGCGGGGACATGTCGGGCTTCGCAAAATGCTCAGCCCGACCTACGCCACGGCTCTACATTCTTCTGTGCGACTGAGGCTGCACGTAGCTTCGACCACGTTCTTCACGGCTGCTACCACGTGGAGGTGATCAATCGACCACGTCGCGTGACGGTAGAAACACTGTCTACAACCACCTTTCAGCCCTCCCTCGCCACCGAATTTATCCCCGCCTTCGCAACGTAGCGCATCCTCGCAAAATCCTTCCGCACACGCCGGGGCGCAGGCTCGAGCTGGGAACCTGTGGGCGGGGAGAAACAGAGAGGGACAGCCACCAATTCAGCCGCAGTGCGGACGCTTCCGCCATCAAGCCCGCGCCATCTCCGGGGCATTGCGCTTCAGACGCGACAGGCGGTCTTCCCAGTCCAGCGCGTGGCGGACGATGCCGTCGAGGTCGTCGTGCTGGGGTTGCCAGCCCAGGGCATTGCGGATCTTGGCGCTCTCCGCGACGATCTTGGGGGGATCGCCGGGGCGGCGCGGGGAGATGCGCACCGCGAAGTCCTTGCCCGAGGCGCGTTTCACCGCTGCGATCACTTCGAGCACCGTGAAACCGCGGGAATAGCCGCAATTGAAAATGTCGGATTTGCCGCCGCCGCGCAGATGGCCGAGGGCTGCGACGTGCGCGCGGGCGAGGTCCTTCACGTGGATGTAGTCGCGGATGCAGGTGCCGTCGCGGGTGGCGTAGTCGGTGCCGAACACGTCCATCGCGGCGCGCTTGCCGAGCGCGGTCTCGCAGGCGACCTTGATGAGGTGCGTCGCGCCCTTGGTGGACTGGCCGGTGCGGCCACGCGGATCGGCGCCGGCGACGTTGAAATAGCGCAGCGCGACGTAGTTGAAATCGTGTGCGATCGAGGCGTCGCGCAGCATGATCTCGGTCATCAGCTTGGACGAGCCGTAGGGCGACATCGGCTCGAGCGGGGCGGTCTCGATCACCGGCACGACCTTGGGCGCGCCATAGACGGCGGCCGTCGAGGAGAAAATGAACTGCTTCACGCCGCTCGCCACCGCCGCCGCGATCAGCGCCCGCGATTTCACGGTGTTGTTGAGGTAGTAGCCGAGCGGATCTGACACCGACTCCGGCACGACGATCGAGCCGGCGAAGTGAATGATCGCCTTTACGTCGTGCTTGCGGACCAGCTCCCTGACCAACGCTTCATCGCCGATATCGCCGACGACGAGCCTAGCTTCGCCCGGAATCGCCCAGTGAAATCCGGTCGTGAGATTGTCGAGCACCACGACCTTCTCGCCGGCATCGACCAGCTCGTAGACCATGTGGCTGCCGATGTAGCCGGCGCCGCCCGTGACAAGTACGCTCATAGTGTCGTGCTCTCGTTGTCGTCTCGACCGTGCGGCTCAATCAAGGCGGTTGCGTGTTGGACAAGCATACCGACGGGTTGACATATTGGCTCCGTATTGTTCACCAAAAGTAAAAGCCGAGTAAGATACGTAGAGCATTGTAGCATTATGGTGCGGGCTGACGAAAGCGGCTCGTGCTGCCGCGCGCATCTATCCACGGCGCCGCCCACGCGCCTAATCTCTTGACCTGTCACGCGTTCTGTCTGGAGACGAAGCCTGATGTCCACTCAACGCCGGCGTATCCGCAAGGCCGTATTCCCAGTCGCTGGCCTCGGCACGCGATTCCTGCCCGCCACCAAGGCCGTGCCGAAGGAGATGCTGACCGTCGTCGACCGGCCCGTTATCCAGCACGTCGTGGACGAGGCGCGGGCTGCCGGCATCGAGCATTTCGTGTTCATCACGGGCCGCGGCAAGGGCGTGATCGAGGACCACTTCGACAACATGTTCGAGCTCGAGCACACGCTGGCAGCGCGCGGCAAGAAGAACGAGCTCGCCGAGTTGCTGCGCGATCTGCCGGCGGCGGGACAGTCGAGCTTCACGCGCCAGCAGGCGCCGCTCGGGCTTGGTCATGCGGTGTGGTGCGCACGTGATATCGTCGGCGACGAGCCGTTCGCGCTGCTGCTGCCGGACATGCTGCATCACGCCGGAAAGCCTTGCCTTGCCGAGATGATCGAGGCCTACGAAGCGCACGGCGGCAATCACGTCGCGGTCTCCCCGGTGCCCGACGATCAGACGCATCAGTACGGCATCGTCGGCGTCGAGGACGTGAAGGCGAAGGTTTCGCGCATCACGGGAATGGTCGAGAAGCCGCCGCGCGGCACGGCGCCGTCGAACCTGCACATCACCGGGCGCTACATCCTGCAACCCGAGATCTTCGATCTGCTCGGCAAGCAGGAAAAGGGTGCTGGCGGCGAGATCCAGTTGACCGATTCCATGATCAAGCTGGCCGCCGACAAGAGCCAGCCGTTCCATGCCGTTCGCTTCGATGGGCGCATCTACGATTGCGGTTCCAAGATCGGGTTCCTGATGGCAAACGTCGCCTATGCGCTGGCTCGCGAGGACCTGGGGCCGGAGCTGCGGGCAGGTATCAAGTCGCTGTTGTAGCCGGACTGGAAGCCGGCGCGATCTGCGTTATAGTCCGGCGTCGCCTTGATTTCGGGACCACAGGTGCAGCCCATGCCGTACACGCTGTCGCAACTTGCAACCGACATCCGCAGCACGCTCGAAGCCAACCCCGGACCTGCCGGCCGCGAGAAGATCCGCGCCCACGTCTCGCGCGCGCTGAAGGACGAGGCGTTCGTCGCCGCGCACCTGAAGGACCGGCCCGCGGGCGGCAATCCGCGCGAGGTGCTGTATGAGGACGACACGCTCGGCTTCTGCATCTGCGGTCACGTGTACGAACCAAACGCCGTCGGCAATCCGCACGATCACGGCACGAGCTGGGCGATCTGCGGTCAGGCCACCGGCATTACCGAGATGACCGACTGGAAGGTCGTCGAAAAGGGCGACGGCGATAAGCCGACACTGGTCGTGCCGGAGCGCGTTTACGACTTGAAACCGGGCGATGCGCACCTGTACGACATCGGCTTCATCCACTCGCCGCGCCGTATGATGCCCTCCATGCTGATCCGCGTCGAAGGCGCCAACCTCGATCATGTGAAGCGGTCGCGGATCAAGGCGTTTCAACCGTAGGGCGGGCTAGCGCACGTCGCGCCGCCCGCCGGCGTAGGCGCGAAACATCGGGCTTTTGCGTGGCGCAAGCGATCGGCCTGCGGCCAACGAGGGCCTACTCTACTTGTTTGACGGCGTAGCCGTCGGGGCCCTCGCGCTCCTGCGCCAGGGGCACGGCCCCTGGAACCGTCACTTGGGTGCGCACGAACGGTCGGTAAGCGCTCAGCTGCGGACGCGATATGATCCGTACGCGTCCGGCAGCAGTGAGCCATGTGCAGATATTGGCCCCGGAGAGGCCGTGGGCTGTAGCCACGGGTGAAGCGCAGCGAAACCCGTGGGAGGTGTCGGTTTCCAGTCGTTGCCGCCCCGGAGGGGCGGAGGAATTGATCGCGACCGTCAAATCAAAACTCATTCGCCCCGACTCGCCGAAGGCGAGCCTTCGGCTCGACGGGGCGATACTGAAACGAGGGAGATTTCGGTCTACGGGTTCCGCTGCGCTCCACCCGTAGCTACAGTCCACTGGCCCCTTCGGGGCCGAGATCTCCGATGACCGCTCCGGATCTTTTCACCATTCAGACGGACATGCCGCAGTCGGTCGGTCTAGGGCAGGAAGCTGCCGATCGAGGAGTGATGGTGAGGGCATGCATGTCCCTGCGATAGAGCGCATTGGTTGCTCCGATGGTGTGCCGGCGCCATCGACGCCTGCTGAGCCGACCGTGCTGTCGATGGCAGGCACCTTCCCCGCTGTGCGTTGCGATTGGGCGCAGGCGGGCTTTGGGCTATATTGGCGTACGTCCCAGCCGTAGGAGCCCGCCATGTCCACCACCCTCGATCCGATCGTCATCGTCTGTGCCGCGCGTACGGCGATCGGTGGTTTTCGGGGCGCTTTCGCGTCGGTGCCGGCGCCTGAGCTTGGCGGCGCCGCGATCAAGGCAGCCGTGGCGCGCGCAGGCATCCCTGCCGACGAGATCAGCGAAGTCCTAATGGGGTGCGTGTTGCCGGCGGGAATGGGGCAGGCGCCGGCGCGGCAGGCGTCGCGCAACGCGGGGCTGCCAGACAGCGTGCCGTGCACCACCGTCAACAAGATGTGCGGCTCGGGCATGAAGACCGTCATGATGGCCTACGAGGCGCTGCACGCGCGGCCGTCGGATGTCATCGTGGCGGGCGGCATGGAGAGCATGAGCAACGCGCCGTATCTGCTGCCCAAGATGCGCTCGGGCGCGCGGCTAGGCCATGCCGAGGTCAAGGACCACATGTTCGTCGACGGGCTGGAGGATGCCTACGAGAAGGGCCGCTTGATGGGATCGTATGCGGAGGACACCGCGCAGGCCTATCAGTTCACCCGCGAGGCGCAGGACGCGTTCGCCATCGAAAGCTTGCGCCGCGCCAAGACGGCGAACGAGGACGGCTCGTTCGATCGCGAGATCGTGGCGTTCACGGTGAAGGGCCGCAAGGGCGCGGTCGAGGTGATGCGCGACGAGCAGCCGTTCGCCGCCGATCCCGCGCGCATTCCGACCTTGAAACCCGCGTTTCGCGACGGCGGCACGGTGACGCCCGCCAACTCCTCCTCGATCTCCGATGGCGGCGCAGCGCTGATCCTGATGCGCGCCAGCGAGGCCAAGCGCCGCAAGCTGCAGCCGCTCGCCCGCATCGTCGGTGTGTCGACGCACGCGCAGGCGCCGGCGTGGTTCACGACCGCGCCGATCGGAGCGATCAAGAAAGTGCTGGAGCTGACGGGCTGGAAGCCCGGCGACGTCGGCCTGTACGAGATCAACGAGGCGTTCGCGGTCGTGACGATGGCGGCGATGCGCGATCTCGGTTTGCCGCACGACAAGGTCAATGTACATGGCGGGGCATGTGCGCTCGGCCATCCGGTTGGGGCGTCGGGTGCGCGGATCATCGTCACGTTGCTCGCGGCGTTGGAGAAATATGGCCAGACCCGCGGCGTCGCCTCGCTATGCATCGGTGGCGGCGAGGCGACCGCCGTCGCGGTGGAGCGGGTGGCGGCTTAGGCAAGCGTCGCACCCGCGAAACGGCTCACGCTATCACCGCACTTGCCAAGATCTGATATGATCGGCCATCGTCCGGCGCGAGACAACCTCGCCAACGTTGCCAAACAAGACGACACTTCAGGGAGGAACGAACATGCAGCTGTTGAAATCCATCGCCGGTGCGGCGCTGGCGGCATGCCTTGCCGCAGGGCCCGCTCTCGCGCAGCACAAGATGAAGATCGCCGCGCCGCATCCCACCATCATGCCTTCGACATTCACGGTCATCGCCAAGGAGATGGGTTTCTTCGAGCGCGAGAAACTCGAAGTCGACTTGCTGTGGACGGCGGGCGGCGCGGACGCACAACAGGCGACGATCAACGGCAGCGTTGATCTCGCGGTGCAGACCGGCCTCAGCGGCATCCTGTCGGCGATCCAACGCGGCGCGCCGGTCGCCATCGTCGGTTCCGACATGACCGGCGCCAGCGATCTGTTCTGGTATGTGCGTGCGGACTCCCCCCTCAAGAGCTTCGCCGACTTCGGCGCCGGCGACATGGCGAGCTTCTCGCGGCCCGGCGCCTCGTCGGAAACCGTCATCAAGACACTGCTCGAGCACTACAAGAGCAAGGGCAAAGCGATCCCCTCGGGCAGCCCGCCGGAGACGCTGACGCAGGTGATGTCCGGCCAGATCGCGGCGGGCTGGGGCACCGCTCCGCTGCCCAAGGCGTTCTCCGAAGGCAAGGTGCGCATCATCGCGCGCGGCAATGATGCGCCGAAGCTCGCCTCCATCACCACGCGCGTACACGCGGTCAACGCCACCTATCTCGCCAAGAACCCGGAAGCCGTGAAGGCGTTCCTACGCGGCTACGACAAGACGATTGATGCGGTCTACAAAGACCCGCAGGTGCTCGACAAGGCAGCGTCCTTTCTCAAGATCACGCCGGCCGAGGCCAAGCAGATCCTGGCCGACTTCTTCCCGCGCAAGGCGTTCACGATCGACAAGATCGGCGATCTCGATGCCTCGATCGCCCAGGCCGTGGAGAACAAGCAGCTCAAGGGCCCGCTGACCGATGCGCAGAAAGTCGCGATCCACAAGACCGTGGCCGACCTCAACGCGAAGTAGGCTCGACGTAGGGCGCAATAGCGAAGCGTATTGCGCCGTTGCAACGTAGCCGGCGCAATACGCCCCAGTGGGGTATTGCGCCCTACACCTGCAATCGATGTAAGGGAGACTTGTCATGATCCGGTTTCACCGCGAATGCTTCCTGGCCGCCGCAACCGTGCTGCTGCTGCCGCTTGCATCGTTGCAGGTCTTCGCCAAGGACAAGATCAGGATCGCGGCGCCGCATCCCACGATCATCACGAGCACCATCCCGGCGCTCGCGAAATCGCTGGGGTATTTCGACAAGGCCAACCTCGACGTCGATATCCTCTGGACGGCCGGCGGCGCGGACGCCCAGCAGGCTACGATCAACGGCAGCGTCGATATCGCCGTGCAAACGGGATTGGCCGGCGTGCTGTCGGCGATCCAACGCAACGCGCCGATCGCGATCATCGCGGCCGAGGCAACCGGCGCGTCCGATGTCGTGTGGTACGTGCGCGCGGACAAGCCGTGGAAGGGCCTCGCCGACTTCCAGGACAATCAGACGATCAGTTTTTCACGGCCCGGCTCCTCATCCGACTTCACGCTGCGCACGCTGATCACGCATCACAAGGCGAAGGCGCGCGCGGTGCCGTCGGGCAGCCAGCCGGAAACGCTGGTGCAGGTGATGTCCGGACAGCTCGACGCGGGCTTCGCCAACCCGCCGCTGCCGCCGCAGTTCGCGGAGGGTAAGGTGCGCATCATCGCGCGCGGCAACGACAGTCCGGTCATGCGTGGCTTGACGATCCGCGTGCACGCCGCCAACGCCACCTTTCTCGACAAGAACCGCGATGCGGTGACGCGCTTCCTCGCCGCCTGGAAGGATACCATCGACGCGCTCTATGCCGATCCGGGCGTGGTCGCGAAGTCCGCGGAGCTGGTGAAAGTTTCGCCGGAGCAAGCCCAGGCGATCATCAAGGAGTTCATCCCGCGCGAGTCGCTCGTCATGAACAAGATCGGCGATCTCGACACCTCGATCGAGCAGGCCGTCATCAACAAGCAGCTCCGCGCGCCGCTGACCGACGCGCAGAAGGCCGCGATCCACAAGACGGTTGCGGAGCTGAACGGGAAGTAAGTCGCCTTGCCCCGCC
>CAMDPA010000246.1 GCA_945903565.1 Devosia equisanguinis
GCCGCAAAGCCAAGAGGTGCGCCGCCTGACGGCTCGCGCCTCTCTCGACATCATCGGCGTCCCCTGCTTCCGCCGATGATCATCCGAACCCGCCGAAGCGGCCAAGTCGTGTGCTATCAAAACCAGACAAGTCCAAAAGCTACTGACAATGTTCATCTGCTTGTCCCCGCCCACTGGCGCCAAGCTATGCTGGTGCCTTCTCGTGATACGATGCTAAAGGCGAAGTTTTTTCTGCACATACGACCACGACGCACGACCGAGGCACCATGCCCAAATCCAATGCCACCAAGCCCCAGAGCTTCAAGAACCTGACGCCGGCTGATGCCGTCGACCGGCTGGAGCAACTGTACGGCGCGGCGACCTCGGCGTTGGCGCAATCGCTCGACAGCTATCTCGTCACCCGCAAGCCGCCGACGGCCGAAGCGCGCGCGAAGTTCCGCTATCCCTTGCTGCGGGTGGTCTATCGCGACCAGGCCCAGCCCCATCCCGTCAGCCGTCGCGCCTTCGCCAAGCTGCAGCGGTTCGGCCAGTACGAGACGACGATCACGCATCCCGGCGACTTCCGCAGCTATCTGCTCGAACAGCTCGGACCGTTGGTAGAAGAATACGGCGCCGAGATCGAGGTCGCGGTCAGCGCACAGGAGATCCCCTACCCCTACGTGCTGGAGCGGGCCGAGGAGATCGCACGCGCAGGCGTCACGCCGGGCGAGTTGGCGCGCCACTTTCCGACGCCGAACCTCGCCGCCGTCGGCGACGAGATCGCCGACGGCCTCGTCGATCTGGATGGCGGTAGCGCGCTGCCACTCGCTTTGTTCGACGGCGCCCGCGTCGACTACTCCTTGCGCCGGCTCGTCCACTACACCGGCAGCGATTGGCGGCACGTGCAGCGCTGGGTTTTACTGACGAACTATCACCGCTATATCGACCAATTCGTGCGCATCGGGCTTGACCTGATACAGCGCGACAGCGGCTTCGAGCGTCTGATCCTGCCGGGCAACGTCACGATCGAGCGCGGCACGCCGAAGGCGGAGGCCGAAGCACGCATCGCCAGCTCGCAGTGGCACCGCTATCAAATGCCGGCCTATCACCTCGCGCGCGCGGACGGCGAGGGCGTGACGCTCGTCAACATCGGTGTCGGCCCGTCGAACGCGAAGAACATCACCGATCATCTCGCGGTGCTGCGGCCCAACTGCTGGCTGATGGTCGGCCACTGCGGCGGCCTGCGTGAAAGCCAGTCGATCGGCGACTACGTGCTGGCCCACGCGTATCTGCGGCAGGACCGGATTCTCGATACGCTGGTGCCGCCGGAGGTGCCGATACCCGCGCTCGCCGAAGTTCAAGTCGCGTTGCAGGAGGCCGCCGCCCGCGTGACCGGCCAACATGGCGACGCGCTGAAAGCCCGCCTGCGCACCGGCACCGTGGTGACCAACGATGACCGCAACTGGGAGCTTCGATTTGCGCAGGAGCGGCGGCGGATCAATCTGTCGCGCGCGATCGCCGTCGACATGGAGAGCGGCACGATCGCCGCGCAGGGCTTCCGTTTGCGGGTGCCCTACGGCACGCTGCTCTGCGTCTCCGACAAACCGCTACACGGCGAGATCAAGCTGCCGGGCGCCGCCAGCGCATTTTACGAGACGGCCGTGGCGCAGCACCTGCAGATCGGATTGGCGGCGGTGGAGATTCTGAAAACGCGACGGGAATCGCTGCATTCCCGCAAGCTGCGCTCATTCGAGGAACCGCCGTTCCGGTGAGCGCTACGCCAGGGTCAGACCCTGCGGGTCTGACCCTCTCTTGGTCGCGCACTTTAGAGGGGGTCAGCCCCGCAGGGTCGGCACCCGCCCCTGACTACAACCGCAGATCGCCACGACCTGCAAAGTTCTGCCACAGCCGGACCATCGCGTAGGTGTCGAGTTGGCAATACTGCGTGAGCTGGCGGAAGATCTCCTCGCGACGCGTAGCCGGTGTATCTTGCCCGATCGCTTCGAGATATGCGCTCGACGCCATCGCGCCGTTGTTGACGCCGTCGAGTGCGTCGTAACGCAGATCCGGCACGACGGCAGGCAGCACGCTCTTGATGCTCCAACTACCGTGCTGATCGGGATGATAATAGTGGCGCCGTGCGATGGGCAGCAGATCGACGATGCGATCCGAAATCGCGTTGAGTTCCGGCGAGAGGCGGCGGAAGCGCTCGGCCAGCTCCTTGATGCGCGAGCTTTCGAAGCCTGCATTGTAAACGAACACCGGGCCCGCACCGCGGCATTCGCGGATCAATGCTTCGGCGAACGCTTCGCACGGATCCTCGCCCGACAGATCGAGGAACTGCCGGTGCTCCAACGTGCCGGCCTTGGAAAGGCGGTGCACGCTGAGCTGGAACGGAATCTGCTGATAGGGACGGGTGCCCTTCCAGATCGGCACGGTGAACTGCACCGTTTCAAAGTCGAGGAACCAGGCCGGCAGTTTGTGGGGAGCGAGCTCCACCGCGGCGGAAGCGCGATCGAAATAGGGTTTGCCCGCCAGCGTCTGCTCCTTCACGCGGCGCTGGATGTCGTTGAGATATTCATCCGGCACGTCGCGCAGATCGGTGATCGCCTTGGTCTCGATGAAGTCCTGCACGGACTTCTTCTGCAGGCGTGGCAACCAGGATATCGGAAACTCCGCTTGCTTCTCACCGACGCTGCAATGTCCAATGAAGCCGCAATCGAACGGCGAGGAGCACTGTGCGCCGGTCGCGACCTTCGGCTCCGCCTTGCCGACGATGTCGTGCGCTTCCGCGATCCACTGCTTGACGTCGCCAGCGAGCGCATCGGCTTCTTCCGTCAAATCCTCCTCGACCAGCAGGCCCTGATAGCGCTCGCCGCCGGGATAGACCCAATCGGAATCGATGTGCGCGACCGCGATCGACTCGAGCGCGACACCGGCTTGCTTGGCGACGTACGACTGGATCGCCGCATCCTCGCGGTGATAGTCCTTCACGCTGGTCGCGGACTTGACCTCGACCATCCGCCACGCGGGTTTGCCGCTCTTGCCAACGGGCAGCATGACATCGGCGAACGCCAAGCCACCACCCGCCGCAAAGCCTGCCTCGAAAATCGGCGCGCTCGAATCAAGCAGCGCCTTGCTGCGCTCCAAGGCTTGGCCGAAGCCTTCCTTCTGCGCGTCGAGCGTCACGCCCTTACCTTCGGGATCATAAAGCCGTCGCGCGAGAGCACCAAGCGCATTGCCCGCTGCCATGCGCTGCGTGGCCGGTTCCGAATCAGCGCGCAGCTCCGGCTTGTGCACCTCGAGCCAGACCCGCCTGGGGCATTGCCGGTAGGCGATGAGCTTCGATTTCGACAGGTTTCGCATGCGCTCTCCCGGCGGCTGGATCACGCCGAAATGGCGCGCCGATTCGGAGCCTGGAGGCAACTACAGCCCGAACACACGCTTCGCGTTGCCACCAAGAATAGCCTGTTTGTCCTCAGCGCTGATCGGAAGCTGCTCGACGTGGCTGGGGTCGCCGTGCGCGATATAGGGATAGTCCGTGCCGAACATCAGGCGCTCAGGCCCCACGACGCGATGTGCCAGCATCTGCGCTTCCACCGAACACGAGCAGCTATCGTAATAGAGCTTGCGGCAATACTCGCTCGGCAATTTGCTGATGTCTCTCCGGCAGTCGGGAAAGATCCGGTAGCCGTTGTCGAGCCGCTCCATCAGCATCAACAGCGCCGCGCCCGTATGTGCGACGATATAAGGAAAGTTCGGATAGCGCTCGAAAATGCCGGCATAGATCATGCGGGTCAGCGCCACCGTCGTCTCGAACATGAAGCCGACACGGATCGGCAATTCGTACTCGTCGAGACCTTCGGTGTTCGCAGGATAGACGGGATGCTCGACAACCGGAATCTTCAGCGCATCGAGGCGCCCCCACACCGGCTCCAGCGATTTGTGATTGAGCGGGATCTTGTTGAGGCTGGACCCCATCGCGACGCCGCAGAACAACGGATGCGTGCGCACACGATCGAGCTCGGCGAGCGCTGCTGGAACATCGGCAAGCGGCAGCGAGGCAAGGCCCCGAAAGCGATCCGGCCGACGCTCGCAATAGCGGAACATGTCGTTGTTCAGATCGCGTGCGAGAGCGATCTGGGCAGCCGTCTCAAACACATGCACGTTGGGCGAGGTCAACGACAACAGGCGCATGTCGATGCCCTTGGCGTCCATGTCCTTCAGACAATGGTCGGGATCGAACCAGGCCTCGCGGCGCCAGGCGTAGCTCGTATTGTTGTAGCGCAATTCGCTCGCGCCCGGCTCCGGCGAGCGGACCGTGATACCGGGGATGGTCAGGATCGCATCGTAGAAGCGCTCGTTCACGAAATGGGCATGCACGTCGATCCGCATGTGTCGGCTCCCCAAAAGGCGGCGTCAGCCCCACAACAGGCAGGCGGACCGGATCGACGAATAGCCCAAAACGCCTCAGGCCGCGTGCGAGATCGATGCAGCAGCGGGGATAAGGCGTGTGGCCGTGCGCGCCAGCACGCGCCGGGCCGAAGTTTCGCGCCTCGCCATCTCGCCGGCAAGCATCCCGTTCAACTGGGTTTCGAGCGCAAGGCCGCCGCAGTCTTCCCAGCGGGTGGCGTAGTCGGAATGATCCCGCATGCGCCGAACGTCGTCGGCCTCGGCAGCCGCAAGCAAAGCGAGGCCCGCGAAACGGCCGGCGGTTTCCATCCGCAGGCGCGCCTCGAGCCGTTCCCGGTCGCGCTGGGTATTGAGACCGTCCGCTTGCGTCGCGACAAGCAATCCCTGCCGCTTCAACCGATGTGGCAGACCGAGCCAAACCGCCTGCTCGCTGGCCTTCCACGCTTGCGTCGCCGTCGTGCACCAGATCGCGATGTGGGCGCGCCGGCATGCACTCATCAAATGATCGTCCGCGCGCATCATGCCGGAAGCGAGCCCGGGCGTATCGATCAACTCGAACGACTTCAGGATCGGCACCGGGAGCCCGACGTGCAGCATGCAACCGCCGCCCGCCCGCAGCAGCGCGAGCGCCGCATCGTCAAACCGGTGGCGGACGTGGTCCCGACATTCCAGTACGAGCGACGGCCGCTCGCTGTAGTGGACCAACAGCGGCACGCGTGTGTTGGCATGAATGCTGGTGGGCAGCACGTCACAGCCGATCAGCGCATTTACGATTGTGGACTTGCCCGTGTTAAACTCGCCCAGCAGTTCCACCCGTGGCGGGCGCTTCAGGCGCTGACCAAGCCGATCGAACATGCGCGTCAGATTACGTGCCATTGCGGAGCCGGAGGCAAGGCTCTCGAGACGCCGGCAGCACGCCGACAGTTCGGACAAGATCTGATCGACCGCTGCGGCTGTCATGTTCTTCGCTCCTGGGACGCGAGAGCCATTTGACAGAATGCGACAAGCTTGCCGAGATCGTCAACCAACCGCACCGCCGCCGCATGGCGCGCCACGGCCTTCGCCATGTGTGCCTGGATCTCCGGCGACATCCGATCGCTGCTGCCGCTGGCCTGACGAGCGAGCAGGCCCTCGTAGTCGGCGACAACCTGGGCCTTGCGCGACTGGATCGCCGACAACATCCCCGTGGAAACGGCGTGCGCCTGCTGCAGCGTGCGGGTTACGCGCGCACTCAGTGCCGCGTAGGCCTGGCGCGACAGCTCCTCGGTCATCGGCACGAAGTCTTCGAGAATGAGCTGCTTCAGTTGCACGGCCCGGGCGGTCGGATCGGGCCGCGCTGTCAGCCACATCTTCCACCAGGGAACGTCGAGATCGAGCACCGCGGTCTCCGACAGCGGCGCCACCGAAGGGTACGGCGATGTCGGCTGGGCGTAGTCGGAACTGACGTCGATGCCCGAGCCCGGCACGATCGCATCGACGATCGTCTTGAGTTGAGGATACAGAACGCTCTCGATCTCGATGACCCGGGCCTCGGTCGATCGGTAGGCATTCACATAGTGCGCTTCGAGGGCTGCTCGCAGCGGCGCAAGATCGGCCTGCCATTGCCCATCGTGATCGCGCCGGCGGATCGCGACCATCATGGCCGCGCATTCCTGGGCGGCAAAGCTCTCGACGATACCAGCCAGGTCGCGGCGAAGCTGAGCAACATCGTTGGACAGAATCTCCCGGAACTGCCGCTCGATCAGCCCGAACGAATGCTGGATCTGGCCGATCGGCGCATCGAAATGCGCCAGCGCCGCCCGTTCCTGACGGATACGTTCCGCCGTTGCCCGCGATTCAGAACGCTGGCTTTCGGCAAGTCCGGTCGCCGACTGCAGCTTCATCCGCGCCGACACCTCCGTGGTGCGGGCGAGTTCATGGAAGCAGGCTGCAAGCTGGCGCAGCATGACGGCCGCCGAGCCGGTATTGATCAACGCGCTGATGGCCTCCCCAACTGCCGGAAGACCAGAAGCCAGATGCAGCGCACGGCCAAGGCGCGCGCGATGCTCCGGCGTACCAGGTATAATCGGCGCCTGATCCGCGGATGTGCCAAGGCCGCATTCGGCGAGATAGGCGAGGGAGCTTTGCGGCAGCAGGCGGGCGACGTCGCGCCCACCGGCGACGAGGCTGAGACCTCCCCACCACGCGCTGCCCGCGAACACGGGAATGTCGAGGGCGGGAAACTCCCTGTCAAGTCGCGTCTTTACGTTGGCGCGGATCGCCGCGGCCTCCTCCAGCGGATTGCGGAGCTGATCGATCCGGTTGATGAAGACGACGATGCGTTCCTTGTGCAGCCCGTTGAGGATCCGCAACAACGCGATGTCGTTGGCGGAGAGCGGCTGCAAGGCCGAGATCACGAACAGGAAGATATCGGCATTTTCCAGGCTGCGGCGCGTGATTTCATCTCGTACCAAGAACGGATCGTTGGTGCCGGGCGTGTCGATCAGCGTGACGGGATAGGCAAACGGGCCGCCACCCAGGTGCAAGTCCGCGGCCCGGGTGATATCGGAATAGTTGCGGCGCTCGGCCTGCTGGCCTGCGGGCTCCAGATAGGTGCCGGCACTGACGTAGCTGTCGATCACCTCGGGCGTAATGGTCTCGTAGCTGTGCGTCTTGCCCAGAAGCTGATCGAGGTTGGAGCCGAGCCGCTGCTCGACACGGTTGCGCATCACCTCGATCTGCGCGCGCAGCAATTCAGGTTCGAACCCCGGAACCAGGCGCTCAGTCAGCTCGCGCAGCCGCCCGCCGCCCTCTGCCAGGCGCTGCCACTCCTCGCGCGTAAACATATGGAACTGGGCGGGATGGGAAGGCGGCGCCCGGTCGCTGCGAAAAAACAGCGAGGTGACGACGGCGGTCCACGGATTGATGTCGGTCGGCAACAACTCGCCGCGCTGCACGAGCGCGTTGATGAACGAACTCTTGCCCGCCTTGATCTGGCCGACGACGGCTATGCGGCAGGCCTGCTCCTGCATCACGCGGCGGGCCTGGGTGACCAGCGGCAGCGCGTGCGGATCAAGATGTGGTTCAAGGCGCGCCGCGATGCCGGAGAGCTGGGTGCGCACTTCCTCCAGCGCCGCGCCGATGCGGCCCTGCGATCGGACAGCGTCGCTCTGCGGTCCAAGCCAGAGGCTCGGGCTCGGTGGCGGCGGCTTCTCCTCGATGCCCATGAGTGCGGAATTCCGATACGCAGAACTTAGAACTGGATTGCAAAGCGAAGCACACCGCCGGCGAGCTTCAAACCTCGCGGCTGACAGTCAATAAACCGTTAACGCGGAGAGAAGCGCTCGCGCGCTTGCGTGAACCATGAATGGAAAAGATGCCATGCGGGCTCATAGCATCCTCGTCCCGTGATATGGCCTCATGTTCCCCTCCTCCAAAGCGCGCATTGGGCACGCTGTTCCGCCAAACAGCACCCAAGGCAGAAAGGCGACCGCCCGAAGGCTGCCGCGCAAGCATCTCGACCGAACAATCCCTCTTCGCACGCCCCCGCCAGCGAGCAGCCAGCCCATCAAGCACAAGAACGCAGCTGCGGCCAGTGCGACCAAGTACGGCAACAAACGTGGCAATTATATGGGAGCTTTAAGCAGGGCGCGTCCGGCCCAGGGTGATTCAATTCACCGCGTATGATGGCGGCGCGAACAGAGTTCTAACGGTCTCCGCCCGACGGAGACCACCGATGAACGCGCTGACCTTGTTCCAAGCCCTCGAAGCTATCCCGGATCATCGGACCAAGAAGGGCAGACGCT
>CAMDPA010000247.1 GCA_945903565.1 Devosia equisanguinis
ATGGTATCGATGGTGTCACGTTCGCGCCCCGTGCCGGCCTGCCCACGCGACGCAACTGCTTTGCGCTTCCGACTCGCACGCCACGACCCACCATGCAAGTTTTGCGACAGCCTCTCAGATAGGGGTAAAGACCCCGGATCTTCACGATCCGACCGTGTCGTGCGATCGACTGAGGTTTCTTCACCGAAGTCGTGAATCGCACGACCAAGCAAAACGGTCGGAACGCTTGTCCGGGGACGCAGCGGGTAGGGTGTGGTTTCTCGAAAGCCAAAGTTAGCGCTACCGGGGTCAGACCCCAACCGTCCCACGCACTCTAGCTATGCATTCCCCGCAGGCCCCCTTCACAACCCTGTGACTTCCACTAGGATCACTCCCAGCGGTGCGCCAACGCGCGCATTCGTCAATGCGAGTCCGGAGCATCCCGGACCGAGCACGGGAGGAAGCCATGAGAGCGAGAATTCTCGCCGCACTGATCGGTGTAACCACGCCGTTCGCGGCCTACGCGCAAACCGCCGATGACCTGAAGAACGACCACAAGACGCCCGGCGACGTTCTCGTCTACGGCATGGGCCAATCCGGCCAGCGCTACAGCACGCTGACACGCATCAACAAGGGCAACGTTGCCCGCATGGTGCCGAAGTGGGCCTACTCGCTCTCCGACAACCGTGGCGCCGAAGGTTTCCCCGTCGTCAAGGACGGCGTGATCTACATCACCGCGCACAACATGACCGCCGCCGTCGACGCGATGACGGGCAAGCAGCTCTGGCGCGTTGCCCACGAGTATCCGCCGGAGACGCTGCGTGTCGTCTGCTGCGGCATCGTCAATCGTGGCGCCGCGATCTACGAAGGCAAGGTCATCCGCCAGCTCCTCGACAACCAGGTCGTCGCGCTCGACGTCAAGACCGGTAAGGAAGTCTGGAAAACCAAGTCGCCCGCGCCGACCTCGATCGAGAACGGTTATGCGATGACCGGCACGCCGATGATCGCCAACGGTGTCGCCGTGATCGGCGTTGCCGGCGCCGAATACAGCCACCGCGGTTTCCTCGAGGGTTACGACGCCGCGACCGGCAAGCACCTATGGCGGCGCTACACGATCCCGGCTCCAGGCGAGAAGGGCGCCGAGACCTGGCCCCCGGAAGCGGCCCTCGTCGGCGGCGGCTCGAGCTGGGTGACCGGCACCTACGATCCCGATCTCGACCTCGTGTTCTGGGGCACCGGCAACCCATCGCCGTGGAACCCGCGCGCACGCAAGGGCGACAACCTCTGGACCAACTCGATCCTCGCGGTGAAGCCCAAGACCGGCGAAATCACCTGGTCCTATCAGACCACGCCCGGCGATCCCTTCGACTACGACGGCGTACACACGCCGATCATCGCCAACCTGCGCGTCGCCGGCAAGCCGACCAAGGTCGTCATCCAGGCCAACCGCAGCGGCATCCTCTACGTGCTCGGCGCGGCCGACGGCAAGCTGCATGCGGCCAATCCGTTCGGCAAGGTCAACTGGACCGACGGCGTCGATCTCAAGACCGGGCGGCCGAAGTTCACGTCGGTCTATCACGATGCGATCGCCGGCAAGAAGGTCGAGGTCTGGCCGTCGGTGTCGGGCGTCACGAACTGGCAGCACCAGTCGTTCAGCCCGCGCACAGGTCTCCTGTACGTCAACACGCTGCACATCGGCATGACCTACGAAGCGCCCGAGATCAAGCTGATGAAGCCCGGCCAGCCGTCCGGTCCCGGCAGCGTCAAGCGCACGTCGGTGTTCGACAACGAGAACGTCAAGGGCATCCTCAAGGCGGTCGATCCCATGACCGGCAAGTCGAAGTGGGAAGTGCCGTACAAGAGCCCGAACTACTCCTCGACCATGACGACCGCGAGCGACATCGTGTTCACCGGCGTGATGACCGGCGAGTTCGAGGCGCGTGACGCCGTCACCGGCAAGCTCCTGTGGAGCTTCCAGACACCGTCGGGCATCGTCGGCCAGCCGGTGACGTGGGAGCGCAACGGCAAGCAGTACGTCACGGTGCTGAGCGGCATCGGCGGCGTTTACGCGCTGCGCTCGGGCGATCCCAACCTCGCCAACGTGCCAGCCGGCGCATCGCTGTGGACGTTCGGCCTGCCATAAGGAAAGACCTGTTGCAGAAGGTCCCGGGCATCACGCCCGGGACTTAATTCTTGGGAGGAACACCATGATTGCCAGGAGCCTCGCCGCATTGCTTTGCATGGCGCTGCCGGTATCGGCGGTTGCCCAGACAGCAGAAGACCTCAAGAACGACCACAAGACGCCCGGCGACGTGCTCGTCTATGGCATGGGCTACTGGGCGCAGCGCTATAGCCCGCTGACGCAGATCAACAAAAGTAATGCCAGCCGTATTGTGCCGAAGTGGGCGTTGTCGCTCACCGACAATCGCGGCTCGGAAGGGTTCCCCGTCGTGAAAGACGGCGTGATGTACGTCACCACCCACAACATGACGGCGGCCGTCGACGTGCTGACCGGCAAGCAGGTCTGGCGCACCGCGCACGAATATCCGCCCGAGGCGCTGCGCACGGTTTGTTGCGGCATCGTCAATCGCGGCGTGGCGATGTACGAAGGCAAGATCATCCGTCAACTGATCGACAATCATACGATCGCGCTCGACGCCAAGACCGGCAAGGAAGTGTGGCGCACGAAATCGCCCGCTCCTGTCTCCACCGAGAACGGTTACGCGATGACCTCCACCCCGCTGGTCGCCAATGGCGTCGCGGTCGTCGGCATCGCCGGCGCGGAGTTCTCCCATCGCGGCTTCATCGAAGGCTACGACGTCCAGACCGGCAAGCATCTGTGGCGGCACTGGAACGTGCCCGCTCCCGGCGAGAAGGGCGCGGACACCTGGGCAGGCGAAACCTCCACGACCGGCGGCGGTTCGAGCTGGGTGACGGGCTCCTACGATCCCGACCTCGACCTCGTGTTCTGGGGCACCGGCAATCCCTCGCCGTGGAATCCCCGCACCCGCAAGGGCGACGCGCTGTGGACCAACTCGGTCGTCGCAATCCGTCCCAAGACGGGCGAGCGCGTGTGGTTCTACCAGACCTCGCCCGAAGACCCGTTCGACTACGACGGCGTGCAGCAGCCCGTGATCGCGATGCTGCCCGTCGGCGGCAAGCCGACCAAGGTCGTGATGCAGGCCAACCGCAACGGCTTCCTCTATGTGCTCAACGCCGCGGACGGCAAGTTGATCGCGGCCAATGCCTTCGGCAAGGTCAACTGGGCCGATGGCGTCGACATCAAGACGGGGCGGCCGCGGCACAATCAAGTCTACCGCGACGCGATGGCGGGCAAGAAGGTGGAGGTGTGGCCGTCGGTGACGGGCGTCACCAACTGGCAGAGCATGGCGTACAGCCCGCGCACCAACCTGCTCTACATCAACACCGCCCACATCGGCATGACCTACGAAGCGGGCGAGCCGCCCAAGGTGCCCTATAAGCCTGGCCAGCCGTCGGGCTCCGGCACCGTGAAACGTACCGCGGTGTTCGAGGATCCCAACGTGCGCGGCTACCTCGTGGCGGTCGATCCGCTGACCGCCAAGCCGAAGTGGCGCGTGCCGACCAAGAGCCCGAACTGGGCTTCGACGTTGGTGACCGCCTCCGACATCGTGTTCACCGGCACCATGACCGGCGAATTCGAAGCGCGCGACGCCAACACGGGCAAGCTGTTGTACAGCTTCCAGACCCCGTCCGGCATCCTCGGCCAGCCGGTCACGTTCCAGCACAAGGGCAAGCAGTACGTCACGATCCAGAGCGGCATCGGCGGCGTCTACGCACTGCGCTCGGGCGACCCGAACCTCGTCAACGTGCCGACCGGCGCGTCGCTGTGGACGTTCGCGTTGCCATAGATCATGACACCGATAGCAGCGGGGCCGGTGGTGACGCCGGCCCCTTCGTTCAAATTCGAGGCCGTAGCGCTTGCACATGACCAAGAAGATAACGCAACCCATTCTTGTCGCTCTGACAGTCCTGCTCGCCGGCGTTGCGTTGTCGCCAGGCCACGCTAGCGCCTGCGAGATGGCCGAAGTGAAGGTCGCGATCGACAACGTGCTCGACAAGGACCCCGCGCTTGGCAAGAAGTTCCGCAAGGAGTTTGACGAGGGCTCGGACTCGATCCACATTTTGGAGCAACTCGTCAGCGAGGATATGCGCAAGAAGGTCGATATCTGCCGCTTTCATGTGGCCGAGTATCTGACCAAGCGCGGCTTCCCGCCGCCGCACTGAATCGAGGGTGGGAACGATGAGAGGAAGCAATCGGGGGATGAGCTTGTTTCGCACGATCGGCATCGCGACAGCAGCGCTTATGGCAATCCTGACGGCGGGGGGCACGCAGGCGCAGAACGCCGCCAAGCCCGATCCCGCCAAAGTCGAGGCCGGCGAGAACGTCTACAACGACTATTGCCAGACCTGCCACGGCCAGAACCTTGTCAGCACCGGCCAAACCTTCGACTTGCGCAAACTGAAGCCCGAGGAGCGCGAGCGTTTCCTGCGCGCGGTGCTCATGGGCAAAGGCCAGATGCCCCCGTGGAAAGGGGTGCTGGAAGACGCGCAGATCGACGCCGTCTGGGCCTATGTCATGTCGCGCGGCGGTTGATGCTCAAGGGGCGCTTGCGTTAGTTTACAACCGACTCTTGAAGAGCGGGTCCAGGGCCCACGGCCCTGGTCAGGGTGCACGAGGGGATGAAATCCCTCGTATCACCCGCAGGGTGATTGCCTCCGAACGTCGTCCACGACGGGTCACGAACTCCGCCCCAACGTCTCATCCAGAAACGCCACGGACCGCTGCCACGACAACGCAGCGTGTGCGGCGTCGTAGTTCTCTTGCTCCGGATTGAAGAACGCGTGCCCGCCGCCGGGGTAAACGTGGATCAGCGCACTTGGGTTCGCAGTGCGAATCCTCTCAATATCCGGCACCGGCACCACGTGGTCCTTGTCGCCGTAGTGCATCACCGTCGGGCAGCGCGGATGCAGGTCGAGTTTGGCCGCGACGTGCGACCCATAAAAGTTCACCTGCGCATCGAACCGCTGCTTGGCGGCCGCCACCCACGCCCACGTGCCGCCGGTGCAATATCCCGACACGACGCTGGGTCCGCAGCCCTTCATCGCGTCGGCGCACGCCGCGATCTCTGCGAGGATGTTGGCCTCGTTCGTCGCCGCGAAACACTTACGCCCCGCATCTCCCCCAACCGCGCCGTAGGGATGCACGAGCCCCTTGCCGACCCGGTCGAACAGCGCCGGCGCGACAGCCGCATACCCTGCCGCCGCCCACTGATCGCACACGCCGCCGATATGCGTCGTCAGCCCGTAGATCGCATGCAGCACGACGACGCCACCCTTGGGCGTACCAACGGGATCCCCGCGATACGCCTCGAACCTATGACCGTCGGCGGATTGGAGCGTTATGGTGGTGGCCATGATACCGTCGAGCCAAAGGTTTGACTTGTGAAGTGATCGAACATTCTCGACGGTATCACGCGTGCAGGGTTGGTGTGGCGGCTGCACGCAAGCAAAGCCATACCGGCGAGCAGACCAGGAACCCGAGTCAAACGTTCTGCTCGCCGGTATGAACCTTACCCCTTGATCTTCGGAATCACCTCTTTCGCCAGCAGGCTGAGCGAGCGCATGGCGTGCTCGTAGGCGAGGTTGCCGAAGAACATGCCGCAGGTCATGTAGTTGATGCCAAGCTCGTCGACCTGCCGCTGGATCTCCTTACGCACCGTTTCCGGCGAGCCGACGATCGCCGCGCCTTCGCGCATTGATTCCTCGACGTCCCCGATCGAGGCGCGCGCGACCGGCGTCGTCGCATGGTTCTCGCGCCACAGTTTTGTGAGGCTCGCGTGGAACATCTCGTGCGCGGGCCGCGCGATCTTGAGCGCCTCGGCATCGGTGTCCGCGATTACGATGTGGCGGTTGACGCCGATGGCGGTGCCGCCGGGAAACGGCGAGCCCGGCACATGCGGTGCGCTCCGCTTGGCATAGGCGGCCTTGTAGGCGTCGATGTTCTTCTTCGCCAAATCACGTGGGCCAAGCGTCATGAAGTTATAACCGCGCTCGCCCGCGAACCCGGAACCTTCCGGCGCCGACGAGGGATACCAGATCGGCGGATGCGGCTGCTGCAGCGGGCGCACTTCGATCGGCACGTTCTTATAGGTGAAGCGCTTGCCTTCATGGTTGAGCCGATCGTTCGTCATGCCCTTGATGAGCACGTCGAGCGCTTCCATGAACACCTCGCGCGAGGTCGCCGGATCGACGTTGTGATAGTTGAGCTCGAACGGCGACACACCGCGGCCAACGCCGATGTCGAGCCGCCCATGGCTCATGTTGTCGAGGATTGCGACCTCCTCGATCAGCCGCAGCGGCGAGTATAGCGGCAGCAGATAACACAGCACGCTGATCCGCATCCGCTGCGTCAGCCGCGACACCGCGCCGAGATAAACGCCCGGCACCGGCACGAGATTGAGCGGCGTCGCGTGATGCTCGGCCACGTGAAACGCATGGAAACCCGCCTCGTCGCCCGCGATCAGGAACGCCAGCCGCTCGTCGAGCTGTTTGTGGAACGGGCGGTCGGAGCGGTCGACGTGATCCCAAAGGCCGAATTTCATGCGCGCGCGCTCCTCGTGATGATGTGGGCTGGCCTGAACCACCGCCAGCCATTCGATGCGCATGTTCAACATGCCGTGCCGGTTCGTCAAACGCCTTTGCGTCGAGTGCGACGATGTCGATGCACCCAGCACCTCAACCCAGCCTTGGAATCCGGGTGGCTAAGCGCCGGGGGCCGCGCCGGGGCCCTTGGCCCAGCCCTCCCAGGGAAACACTGACGGTAGGACTACGCTAAGCTCCGAGCACGACTAATTCTGTTTGCGCCGAGAATGTGCGGACGGGTATCCGAAGTCGGGGCGCATTAAGCCGCACGCAAACCACTTCTGCTATTCTCGGGTGGAACGTGTTCCTCCGGCGTATCGGCGTTAATTCCATGTCAACAGATGTTTCACTCGCGAACGCACCTCGACATATCATCATAGGCGGCGGCAGCGGCTTCATTGGCAGCGCCCTCACAAAGGCACTGCGCGCTCGCGGTGATCGCGTCTCGTGGATTTCCCGTACGCCCGGCCCAGACCGCATTACTTGGGACGAGTTGGCCGAAAATGGCCTACCGGTGTGCGACGCCGTCGTAAACCTTGCCGGCCAGCACATCCTTGATATCCGTCGCCGCTGGGATGACGCCTATCGCGACGAAGTAATCCGCTCGCGCGTCGACACGACACGCACGTTGGTCGCCGCTCTCAACAAGAGCCCAGCCCCACCTGCCGTCTTCGTTTCCACGGCCGGCAAATGCTTCTACGGCACCAAGGAACTTGACGCGACAGAAGCGCATCCCGAGCTCGACGAAGACTCCAAGCCGATGGGCCTCGACTTCCCCGCCGAACTCGTCGGGCAATGGGAAGCTGCAGCCGACGGCATCGATGCGGACCGTATCCGGCACGCTAAACTTCGCATCGGCGTTGTGCTCGGGAAGGTTGAGCGCAAATCCGACATCGGTCGTCTGTGGCAGATCGGTCGCGCGCGCGGTTTCCTGCCGGTCATCCGGCTGCCGTTTTGCCTCGGCCTGGGGTGAGTCATCGGCACAGGCAAGCAGATGCTGCCTTGGGTGCACATCGATGACATGGTCGGCATCCTTCTGCATGTCATCGACAACCCGCAAACGCGTGGCCGTTTCAACGCCGTATCGCCCGGCATCGTCACCAATCGCGACTTCATCGCGGCCTTCGCCGAGCGCCTTCGTCGCCCGGTACTCTGGTCCGTGCCGGAGCGTGTGGTGCGCTTCATCGTCGGTGACGAACGCTCTTCGATCCTTTTGCGCGGCCAACTCGTGCGCCCGAAACGCACGCTCGAATCCGGTTACGTCTTCAAGTACCCCGAAATTCGTGGCGCGCTTGTCGATCTCGTACACGTCACGATCTGACGAGTCCTACACACTAAGGACGGATCGCAAAAAAGCTGAATCGTGATCTGTGTGCGTGCGACCGTGTGACTCGGCAGCGCGGGATTCCTTGTCCCGGCGAACAGTCGTACGCCGTTGCATGATCGACAGACAAGCCATTCGGCAAAGATGGGAAGCCG
>CAMDPA010000248.1 GCA_945903565.1 Devosia equisanguinis
ATCACGGATTACCGGACATATCGTGTGCTACTGGAACCGGACAACTCGTGTGCTACCGACACGCCCGCACTCGAGCCTCGACGGCATGACGCCCGATCGGGCATACTTCGGACCACACTGCATCCTGCCGATCCGCTCGGCAGTCTAACCCCGGCAGAGCCTCCACTTATCGCAGCGGAAAATCTGTCCGAACAAGCGGGGCCAACTCAACACTCCATCATTTCGAAGTTGAGACGCTAATCGCTTCATTAAAACCAGCGAGCGGGAACTCGATTTTCAAAGGCTTTTTCGATGAGTCGAAGAAAGTCACTATCAAAGTACCGCCGGCCTTCATAGGCTCAAGGAGCGAGGCGGCCGGCCCTGCAAGCGCACATGCACTCATGTCGCATACCGAGTATTTCAGGGCTTCTTGCGCCGCGGCGCCTTGCCGGGGCTTACCAGTGCCGCCTTTCAATGCTCGATCTTGCTTTTGCACGGCGACGCTTCCGCCCTTCCGGATATCAACGATATCTGCAAGGACCGGAACCCGTATCATTATCCAAGGAGCATCGCCCTCCATCTCATGGATCGCAGCAGATCCCACAAATCCTTTGCTCGGGGCAGGCACCCGATTTGCGGTAAGCAGATGTTGCGTCAGGCAGAGCTGTCGTCGAGCGCGAGCGGATTGATTCTTGCTGCCTTCACCAGCCGTCGCCGCTGATGAATTCGGCGCCCCATACACCGGCACCATGTCACATGTTTTCGCCCAAGTGTTCAATGGACCAGATATTGAGACCCTCCTTCGCTCGAAGAAATCAAACGATACCCCTCGGGCACCTGCAACGGGCCTTTTTACAGGCTGACCCGTTGATGCTGCTGCGAGGCCATTGAGGGGGATGTCGAAACGGATTTGTTGGCCGGAAGGCGCAACGGCCATCGCACCAATCCACGCCCCTCCCGCCACCGATTCCGCCAATATGGCATTCGCGAACTTCTCCTCCAGTTCACCGCTTGCCGTGCAATAGAATGCGGCGCATTGCGTGAACGACAGGTCATGCGATACAGGCTCGATCCGCTCCCGCTTCTGCATCTTCTCCCAAGATACACGATCATATAGGAAGACTCGCATTCCGGCAGACATTCTCAGTCCCGCCTTCTTCGTCACATGTAGCTCCAGCACCTTCTGGCTGCTGCTGGAGGCGTGGAACTGTGCGCGCACGACGACCTCTTCCCCGTTGGGCTCAAGTGCTTCGTGCACCGTGCGGCACGGCTGTTTGTCGCAAAATTTACTCCAGCCGCTCACAGGCTCGGCCGTCTGAGCCCTCGCAGGACCGCCTATGAAGGAGAGCAGGCCTATCGCGCATGCAATCGCGGAAAGGGCGAGAGCTTGGTACATCTTAATCACCGGTCAATGGATGAGCGCACAGAGTGCACCGAGACTGTTGATGACAACGACAGTGTGATTTAGCCTATCCGGTCCACAAGTGCAGTGCTGTTGCAGGTGTGTGGCGATCCGTAGCATTGAAGTGCAGCCGAGGTTCGGTTGGACCGGCGAGCAACATACTGGTCGACCGATCGGCGAGGCCAACGCGGCTCGATAACTTTTGCATAACCATATCGGCGGCTCAGCGCAGGGACGCACCGTTCTTGGGGCAGGCGTCGGCGACAACGTCGAGAGCGCGCGACCCCGTTGCCGCCCTTCGGACTCCGGCCTATCGTTGCGCCTAAGCACAAGGCGCAATCGGAGGCAGGCATGATCAAGGTGAAGCGGCTGGGGCACGCGACGTTCGAGACGACCGATCTCGACCGGCAGATCAACTATTACGCGCAGGTGGTCGGCCTCAAGCTGGTTTCCCGTGACGCCCATCGCGCCTGTCTCGCCTCGCGCGTCGGCCAGCTCGCGGTGGTGCTGGAAAAGACATCCAACGAGCGCTGCACGCGGATCGGCTTCGAAATCGCGCAGGATTTCGACTTCGCCACCGCCGCGCGAAAACTGTTCGACGCCGGCATCTCCTGCCAAACCTTGACCGATCCGCTTCCGGGCGTCTCGCGCATCCTCTCGTTCGTCGACCCCAAGGGCACCGTGATCGAGCTGTTCACGCGCTGGAGCTTTCTCGACGTGCCCGCCGCCGACAACAACGGCCTGGGCGCGCACAAGCTCGGCCACATCGCGTTCTTCTGCCCGGATCCGCAGGCGATGGTGGAATTCTACGCCAAGGTGATGGGCTTCAAACTTTCCGACTGGATCGGCGACTACTTCGCGTTCATGCGCTGCGGCGTCGACCACCACGCGGTGAACTTCCTGCGTGGGCCCTCGACCGACATGCAGCACATCGCGTTCGAGCTGCGCGACCAGTCGCACGTGATTCAGGCGTGCGACCTGCTCGGCCGCGAGAAGATCGAGATCCTCTGGGGACCGGTGCGGCATGGCCCTGGGCACAACATCGCCACCTATCACCGCAACCCCGGCGACCAGATCGTCGAGTTGTTCTGCGACATGGACCGGATCAGCGACGAAGAGCTCGAATATTACGAGCCGCGCCCCTGGCATCGCGACCGCCCGCAGAAGCCGAAGGTGTGGAGCCCATCGCAACAGCGCGATATCTGGGGCCTTCCCTCCACGCCCGAGTTCCGCCGCCCCGCTGGAACGAAAGCGGCATAGCGGCCGCAGGCAGGAGGAAGGGGGATGCACATGACGAGAGCCAGATTGGCGATCTTCGCGGCGCTGGCGCTGCTCGCCCCGTCCACCAAAGCGACAGCGCAGCCTGCGGAGGAGTTCTACAAGGGCAAGCAAATCCGCTTCATCGTGGGCTCGCCGACCGGCGGCGACTACGATTTGTGGGCGCGGCTGATCGCACGCAACATCACGCGCCACATTCCCGGCAACCCCACCATGATCGTGGAGAACATGCCGGGCGCGGGGCAACTTGTCGCGACCAACTACCTCTACAATCTCGCGGCCAAGGACGGCAGCGTCATCGGCATGATCTCGCGCAGCATGCCGTCCGCCGCCGTGATGAAGGTGCCCAACGTCCGCTTCGATCCCGCGAAGTTCAACTGGCTCGGCAGCCCCGAGGTAAACCACCTCGTGATGTACATCAACAACTCCGCCGGCATCGCCAAGACAGGCGACCTGTTCGAGCGCGAGTTGATCGTCGGCGGCACCAGCGCGGTGCAGGGCCTCACCGTGGGGCCACTCCTGCTCAAGAACCTGCTCGGCATGAAGCTCAAGGTGATCACCGGATATCAGTCGCCGGGCGAGATGGCGCTGGCGGCGTCACGCGGCGAATTGCAGGCGTTCGCGAATACGATCGGCGGTCCGTCCGGCGCACGGCGGCCGTGGGTCGAATCCGGCCAGATGCGCGTGCTGTTCAACTTCGAGCCGGACGCCGTGCGCGGCCTCGGCGTACCCACGATTTTCGAGCACGTGAAAACCGACGAGCAACGCCGGGTGCTCACGTTCTTCGCCGGCAACGTCCTGCTGGGACGCCCAATGCTGGCCCCGCCCGGCGTCCCCGCCGATCGCATCGCCGTGCTGCGCAGCGCGCTCGAAATCAGTCTGAAAGACCCGGTTCTCCTCAAGGAGGCGGAAGGCGCTCAATTCGAGATCGCGCACCAGAGCGGGGAAAAGCTGGCAGCCATTGTCGCCGAGATCGCCGCGACGCCGCCGGAGATCGTCAAGACGGCGGAGCGCGCGTCGCAGACGCACTAATCTTGGTCCGCATTATCGGAGCACAGCCCATGCCCGCCACAACGCTCGCGCCTGGAACACACGACTTCGACATGGAAGACGTGGAATACCTGCGCCACGGCGACGTATCCTTGCGCGCGCGGCTGTTCCGGCCACGCGGCAAGGGGCCGTTTCCCGCCGTTATCGAATTGCACGGCGGCGTGTGGACCGACAACGACCGCACACGCAGCAAAGTGCATCACGAGTGGCTGGCTGGGCACGGCATCGCGGTCGCGGCTCTCGACTTTCGTCAAGGCGCCGGCGGCTATCCGCATTCCCTCGCCGACATCAATTATGCGGTCCGCTGGGTGAAGGCCAATCCGGCGCGGCTCAACACGCGCGCGGACCTCGTCGGCATCATCGGCAGCTCGAGCGGCGGGCATCTCGCCATGCTCACCGCAATGCGCCCGCACGATCCGCGCTACGCCGCCATTGCGTTACCGCCCAACTCGCTGCAGGTCGACGCAAGCGTAAAATGCGTCGTGATGTTCTGGCCCGTAATAAATCCGCTCGGCCGTCATCACAACGCGCGCCGCCTCGCGGAAGCACCGAACGCACCGGACTGGCCGCCACGCACAATGCGGCTCAGCATGGCCTACTGGCAGAACGAGGCGGCGATGAGCGAGGGCAGTCCGCTGCTGGCCTTGGAGCGCAGCGAGAAGGTCGCGATGCCACCCGTGCTCTGGATCCAGGGCACCAATGACCTCATTCACGACTACACCGATCCGCACTCGGGATTTGCCGGCAGCGAGGCCGCGCGGTTCGTCGATCGTTACACGCGGAGGGGCGGCAAGGCCGAGCTCGCATACTACGATGCGCCGCTGCACTTCACGTCCGAGCATCCGGAGTTGCCGCAGTCGGTCGCGGCATTGCAACGTGTGACCGCCTTCATCAAGCGCGAGATTCCGGTGGCGGACACACACTCTATCGCCGACAAATAAACAAAATCCGGCTCGCCGCGCACGCGCAGGCCGAGCCCGATAGGAGGAACCCCATGCCAGCGATTCCCGACGCGCAGCTTGGCCACATCGGCTTCACCGTGCGCGACATGGATAAGATGATCGCGTTCTACACGCGTGTGCTCGGCATGGTCGTCAATGACGACGGCGTGTCGACGCGACCTGGCGCGCCGCGCATCGCGTTCCTCAGCCGCAACGCCAGCGAGCATCATCAAGTGGCGTTCGTCACCGGGCGGCCCGACGACGGCAGCCGCTCGATGATCAATCAGATCTCGTTCCGCGTCGCCGATCTCGAAGCGATGCGCACCTTCTATGCGATGCTCCTCAAGGAAGGCGTCGCCGAGCTCGATCCGCGCAACCACGGGAATGCCTGGAGCATCTACTTCATGGACCCCGAGGGCAATCGCGTCGAGATCTACACCGCCACGCCCTGGTACGTGTCGCAACCGTTCGGCCGCGCGCTCGATCTGACGCAACCCGCCGAGAAAATTCTGGCTGAGACGGCGGCAATGGTGACGAGCGACCCGACGCATTGCCCGGCCGACGAATGGTCGCGGCGGCTCGCGGCGAAGCTCGCTTGATGAAGGGGGATCCGATGATACGTTCACTTCTCAGAGTCGGTGCTGGTTCCCCTCGCGCCGCTAAGGCAGCCGCACTGCTGGCAGCCTGCGCCGTGCTTCTCGGCGGCCAGTCCGCCCGCGCACAAGATGCGATGGCCGAGTTCTACAAGGGCAAGACCGTGCGCCTTG
This sequence comes from Devosia equisanguinis, assembly GCA_945903565.1. GTDB lineage: Bacteria > Pseudomonadota > Alphaproteobacteria > Rhizobiales > Hyphomicrobiaceae > CAMDPA01. The sequence goes on from CAMDPA010000248.1 coordinate 5,418, forward strand.
TCGTGGGGGCGGCAGCCGGCGCCGCCTACGATTTCGTCGGCCGCGCGTTCGCCGTGCACTACGGAAAATACATCCCCGGCAATCCCAATGTGATCGTGGAGAACCTGCCGGGCGCGGCCGGCATCATCATGCTGAACCAGCTTTACAACCGTGCGCCGCGCGACGGCACCGTCATGGGCATGCCGCTCAGCGGCATCGTGCTGGAGCCGCGCCTCAAGGCCCTGTCGCGCGACGGTACGAACGTGCATTTCGACGTCGCGCGCATGAGCTTTATCGGCACGCCCGCGCAGCAGCCGCAGAGCATCGTGGTGTGGCATGGCACGCCGTTCAAGTCGCTTGCCGATCTGATCTCGACGCCGGCCACCTTCGGCACCACCGCGCCGCAAACCGACAGCGGCGTCCTGCCGGCGATGTTGAACCAGTTGGTCGGCAGCAAGATCAAGGTCGTGTCCGGCTACAAGGGCGTCAACGACATCTTCTTCGCGATGGAGCAGGGCGAATTGCAGGGCGCCAGCGTGCTGTTGTCGAGCCTGCTCGGCAAGGCCGACTGGATGCGCGAAGGCAAGGCGCGCATCCTCTTTCACTTCGGCACCGAGCGGCTGAAGAACCTGCCGGACGTACCGACCGCGATCGAGTTGGCGCCGTCCGACGAGGCGAAGTTGATGCTGCGCGTCTACGCCAGCAAGTTCAAGACGACGTATCCGATCATGCTGCCGCCCGACGTGCCCGCCGCGCGCATCGAGGGACTGCGGCGCGCGTTCGATGCGACCATGAAGGACCCGCAATTCGTGATCGACGCCAAGAAGGTCGGCGTCGATGTCGATCCGCTCGGCGGCGAAGCGATCGTGCGCCTGATCGCCGAGATCGACGCCGTGCCCCAACCCGTCATCGACCGCCTGCGCAAACTGATCGAGTAGCCCGCAATACCGCAAAGCCGAATACCGCCGCTGCCACCGAGCCTCCGAGCACCCCAATCCGGATCGCCGCTGCCTGCGCCGGATCGGGGAATGCCAACATCCCGATAAACAGGCTCATCGTAAACCCGATGCCGCCCAGCATGGCAACACCGAGCACCTGCGCCCACGTCGCGCCCTCCGGCATCCGGCAGATGCCCGATCGCACGGCCGCCCAGGTTGCACCAAAAATGCCGACCGGCTTGCCGATCAGCAACCCGAGCATGATGCCGAGCGGAATCGGCTGGTAAAGATGCGCGAACGTAACACCCGACAGCGATACGCCCGCGTTGGCGAATGCGAACACCGGCAGAATTCCAAACGCCACCCAGGGATGCAGCATCTCTTCGAGCCGATGCAGCGGGGAACCTTCCTCGCCCGTGCCCCCCGCGTTGGGAATCGCAAGACCGACGACAACGCCTGCGAGCGTCGCGTGCACGCCCGACTTCAGAACGAAGACCCAAACCACGACGCCTGTGATGATGTATGGCGCGATCCGCGTGACGCCGGCCCGGTTCAGCAACGCGAGGGCAACCATGCCGGCAGCCGCCATCGCCAGTGCGGAGACTGAAAGATCCGCTGTGTAAAAGATCGCGATGATGATAATCGCGCCGAGATCATCGATGATCGCTAACGCCAGCAGAAAAACCTTGAGTGAGGCCGGCACTCGGCGCCCCAGCAGTGCCAGTACGCCAAGCGCGAAAGCAATATCGGTGGCCGCTGGAATTGCCCACCCACGCAGCGCGGCCGCGTCGCCACGGTTGATCGCCACGTAGATGAGGGCCGGCACCACCATGCCACCGACCGCCGCCAGCACCGGCAACAACGCCTGCTCGCGCGTCGCAAGCTCGCCCGAGATGATCTCGCGCTTGATCTCGAGTCCGATCAACAGGAAGAACACGGCCATCAGGCCGTCGTTGATGAACGCCAACAGCGTCTTGTCGAGGCTGAACGCGCCGATGCGGAGCGCCACCGGCGTATCCAGCAAAGCGCCGTAGAGCGTGCTCAATGGCGAATTGTCGACAATAAGCGCCAACACCGCCGCGCTCATCACCAGTATGCCAGCCGTCGCCTCGTGCCTCATGAACGAGACAATGGTGCTCAGCGGCATTCGCCTTGACCTGTCTCACTGAGCATGTGTTTCACAGCGCGCGCCGCATCGCTCCCTCATTGCTCATCGCGCTTCTGCTTGCGTGACCGCCGGTCCATCATGTTGAGCCCTTCGACCAGCCCGGCGAACAACATCGCCGCGTAGATGTAGCCTTTCGGGACCTTTGCGCCGAAGCCCTCCGCGATCAGCACCGTACCGATCATCAGCAGGAAGCCGAGCGCCAGCATCACAATCGTCGGATTGTCGTTGATGAAGTTCGCAAGCGGCGTGGCAGCCAGCAACATCACGGCGACCGCAACGAGCACCGCGATCACCATGATCGGCACGTGTTCGGTCATGCCGACAGCCGTAATAATGCTATCGATCGAGAACACCAGGTCGAGCAGGATGATTTGGCCGAGCGCAGCGGCAAAGCCGAGACTCGCATCCCGGCGGTCGAACACGTCCGGATTGGGATCAGCGTCGACGCGATGATGGATTTCCTTGGTCGCTTTCCAGACGAGGAACAGGCCCCCCGCGATCAAGATCAGGTCACGCCACGAGAAAGACTGGCCGAGAACGCTGAAGATCGGCGTGGTCAGCTTGACGATGATCGCAATTGTGCCGAGCAGCGCCAACCGGAAGATCAGCGCAAGGCCAATGCCGATGCGCCGGGC
>CAMDPA010000249.1 GCA_945903565.1 Devosia equisanguinis
TTGCAACCACATCGCGATGAACCTGATGGCCACCACGAGAACCAAGTCGAGCCTCAAGCTCCGCCGCAAACGAGCCGGCTGGAATACCGGCTATCTCAAGGACATCCTCTATGGCGTGGGCTGATCATCTTCGAGCGATTCCCCTGATCTCCACCGTGGCAGCCGGTGGCCACTCACCATGGACAGCCGTGGCAGGCTTCCGCATATACGGCACCAAAGCCCATCGCACGGGAACACGACCACATGACCAACAACGACAACCGCATCCTGATCGCCGGCGGCGGACCAATTGGCTACACAGCCGCCTATCTGCTCGCCAGGCGCGGCATTCCCTGCACGCTGCTGGAAGCCGGCAACAAGATTTTCGACGACCCGCGGGCAGGGACCATCCATCCGCCCACGCTGGAACTGTTCGCCACGGTCGGCGTCACGCCGATCATGCTCGAGCAAGGCTACATCGTCCGCAACTACCACTACCGCGACCGCCGCGCCGGCATCGTCGCCGACTTCGACCTCGGTGTGCTCTCAGACGACACGCCCTACCCCCATCGCGTCATGCTGGAGCAGCACAAGATCTGCGCGATCCTGCGCAAACTGCTGCTTGACCAGTTCCCGAATACCCCCGTCGTGCTCGATCATCGTGTCGCCAACGTGCGTCAGGACGGGGCCGGCGTCGTGGCCGAAGTCGAGACACCGCAGGGGACCAAGACATTGCGTGGCCGTTACATGCTTGGATGCGACGGCGGGCGCAGCCAAGTGCGCAAGTCGATGAATGTCGCCTTCGACGGCTTCACGTATGATGAACGGTTCCTGATCCTGTCGACGCGTTATGATTTTGAACCGGTCGGCTACGCGCTGACCAACTATATCGCCGATCCCGAGCAGTGGTGCGCGCTGTTCAAGGTGCCCGGTTACGATAGCCAGGGCATGTGGCGCGTCGTTTTCCCGGTCGACAGCACGACGCCGGTCGAGACGCTGTACGAGGAAACCAACGTGCAGCGCCTGATCCAGGGCTTCCACCCCAAGCAGGGCGACTACAAGGTCGAGCACCGCAACGTCTATCAGGTCCACCAGCGCGTCGCATCGTCCTACCGCGACGGCCGCATGTTGATTGCCGGCGATGCCGCCCACATCAACAATCCGCTCGGCGGCATGGGCATGAACTTCGGCTTCCACGACGTGTTCAATCTCGTCGAGAAACTGGCGCGCATCTGGTTCGAGGGCGAAACCGAGGACCTGCTCGACCAGTACGACCGGCAGCGGCGCACGGTGGCGCAGGAATATCTTCAGCGCCAGACCATCGAGAACAAGAAGAACATGGAGAACAAGAACGCCGCCGGCCAGATGCGCTTTTACGAGGAGTTGCGGGGTATTGTGGCCGACCGGGCCAAGCAGCGTGCCTATCTGCGCCGTGTCGCGATGATCGACGGTTTTGCGCGCGCGGCGTCTATAGCGTGAAGCTCAATCGAAAAAGGGAGCGGCCCAATCGGCTGCTCCCTCTTTCGATCACGACAAACTGCGGGCAGTTTCAGCGCTCCAGAGCAATCGAGGTCATCTGGTAGGCAATATCCTGAAACGCGATCTCCAATTCCTGGACGTTGAGCGTCGAGTAGAAGTGACTGAGATCGGTGCCGCACGCCTTCAGCGTCGCCTCCGCAATCACACGCTCCGCCTCAGGCAACTCGTTCAGTGCCAAGCCGACGGTGAAGATCTCGATGCCCTCCGCCTTCATCTTCTTGCACAATTCCTTGGCGTGGTTCGACACCGTCTGCTGGTTCTGGTCCTTCCAGCCGCGGAAGGTGTTGTAGACACCGTCGGACATCAGCACGGCAACCTTGCGCAGAAGCGGCTTGCCGTTTTGCTGAGTGGTCGTGATATCGGCGTAGGGCGCCGGGCGGCTCTGCCCGGTCCACACCGAGTTCCACTTCGGCGACAGCGTGTACCAGGCCCAGGCCGTGCCGAGCGCGCCGGAGGTCGAGCCATATGCCCGGAGACCGTTGATCTTGTCCTTGAGCGTGTTCTTGTTGGTGGTGAGCGGCTGGATCTCGTTGTTGTCGTGGACGTCGGCGCACTCACCGTCGGGATGGTAGTTCCAGTTATTGGCGGGATCACTCTCGACCACGCCCAGCTGTGTGGTTGCCGCGGTACTCGTGCTGTCCCACCCCTTAATCATCCGATCGCCACCATGGGCATTGAGCCAGCGCCCAGCGCCCGGAGCATTGTCGGTGTAGTCGTAGCCGGTAGTGTTGTAATAGCGATCGGTCACGCAGGGCATGACCCGCCAGGCCGTCATTTGCTGTGCCTGATATTTGGTGCACGTCCAGTTGCCGCCGCCCTCACTGCCGCCCGAGCCGCTCGATTCGACGCACTTCTTGTTCCACCCTGACCACGTATTATCGAGATCCGTCAGGTCCTTCATCATGTTGCCGCCGCTGCCGTCCGCGCCGACGCGCACGCGGGTCGAGAACGGCACGATCGCCAGCTTCGCATAGTAGGAACCTTGGTTCTCCGGAACCACCATATCGACGAGCTTCTTGGACGCCTCTTTGAGGCCGTTCATCTTGGTGCCGGAGGAGCACGGTCCGACCCCGTTGTCACACATCGAGCCGGTCACATCGAGCATCAGGGAGATTTCCAGATTGCTGCCACCCTGGCCGCCAAACTGGAGCTTCGCCTTGGCAAGGCCCGAGCCTGCGTCGTTCAGCACATTCAGCGACTTAATCCCGATGACGCCGAGAATTGTCGTGGCAATCTTCGCGTTGCCCTTAGCCGCGATCGCCATGTTGTTGTCGGCCATCTCGAAGTCGATGGTATTGACGGTGAGATCGACCTTGCCGGTCAAATTCGTCGCATAGACCGCGCGCGCCTTGCCCAAAGCCGCGCTGGTATTACCCGGATCAGTCTACAGTGTGCGGGCGCCGGCAAGCACGGCGGCATCGAGCGCTGCAGAAGCGACGCGCTTGGCGTAGAGCCAACGGTTGTAGTCGATCGCTGCGCCGGAGCAGGCAAAAAGGACTGTTGTGCAGAGCCCGAAGTTGAGCAGCACGGCACCGCGGTTGTCGCGAGAAAAGGCGCGCACTGCCTCCGATCTGGAGCTAAACATGAGTTCCCCGCCTGCCGATAATAAGACAACTGATGATGTGTGCTGACAATTACATATAAAATAGAGCTACTGATTTTCCGTTGCCGGAACTGCGATAATTTTATTAAAAATGCTCGGTTTTCGTGTGAATTTGGGAAAACTAGATTGTCGCCGGCATTCCCCGCAAGCATCCGCCGTGCCATACGCATCGTGGACAGCGCAGCCAAGTTGCGGCACCATCCATCCACACAACCGACTGCCCCCCACCAACGAGAGAGGAACCCGCAAATGCGGATGAAGATCGCTATCCCCGACTTGATCTCGAACTCCTATTTCCCCGCGGCCGCCGCGGTCGAGCTCGGCTTCTTCAAGGAGGAGGGGATCGACATGGAGCTCGAGCTCATCTTCCCCGTCAACAAGACGCTGGAGGTGCTGCGCGACGGCGGCATCCACTTCGTCGGCGGCTCCGCCCATTCGACGCCGCATGCGTTCCCCGAGTGGAAGGGCGGCAAGGTGATCGCGGCCCAGGCCCAGCACATGTACTGGTTTCTGATCCTCAAGAAGAGCCTCGGCGCCAAGAAGGGCGACATCAACGCCATCAAGGGCCTCAACATCGGCGCAGCCCCACTGGTCGATCTCGGGCTCAAGCAACTGCTCAAAGATTTCGGCCTCGATGAAGCCCGCGACGGTATCAAGATTGGCCCCGTGCCGGGCGCGTTCCTGGGCGAGAACAAGAACTTCGGCGTGGCCGCCGCCAAGGCGCTGGAGGCCGGTCTGATCGATGGTTTCTGGGCCAATGGCATGGGCGCGGAAGTCGCCGTGCGCGGCGGTTGGGGCACCATGGTAATCGATGCCCGGCGCGGCGATGGTCCGTCCAAGGCCAAGCATTTCACGATGTCAGCGATCATGACATCCGACAAAATGCTGAAGGATCACCCCGAAGCGGTGGCCGGCGCCGTGCGCGCGATCGTCAAGACGCAGAAGGCGTTGAAGGCGGACGTGAGCCTTGCCACCAAGGTCGGCAAAAAGCTGTTCCCGGAGTACGAGGCTTCCCTGATCGCGGACATCGTGCAGCGTGATCTGCCTTTCTACGATGCCTCGATCTCACCGGAGTTCGTGGCCGGCATGACCGAATTCCAGCGCAACGTCGGCCTGATCAAGGGGCATCCCACGTACGAGGACGTGGTTGCTACGCAGGTGACGAAGTACTGGAAATAACGGTTGCTACGTAGGCTGGGTCAAGCACTTCGCGCGACCCAGCAATTCGGGACACCACTGAGCATGCTGGGTCGCGGCCAGTGGCCTTGACCCAGCCTACGCCTCAGCTGCCCCCGCGCTTGCGCCGAAGCCCTTCCCAATAGGCCAGCCGCTTGCGGATCTCGCGCTCGAAGCCGCGTTCGGGCGGATCGTAGTATTGCGTCCGGCCGATTGCCTCGGGGAAGTAGTCCTGGCCAGAGAACCCTTCGGGCATGTCGGGGTCATATTCATAGCCTGCGCCGTAACCTTGCTCGTCCATCAGCTTGGTGGGCGCATTCAGGATATGCTTGGGCGGCGCCAAGCTCCCGTGCTGCTTGGCCGCCTTCATCGCCGCCTTGTAAGCGACATAGACGGCGTTCGATTTTGGCGCGGTCGCGAGATAGACGACCGCTTGCGCCAGCGCCAGTTCACCCTCGGGCGATCCAAGAAAATCGAACGTGTCCTTTGCCGCCAAAGCCTGGGCGAGGGCCTGCGGATCGGCGAGGCCGATGTCCTCGACTGCCATGCGCACCAAACGGCGGACGATGAACAGGCGGTCCTCGCCGCCGTCCAACATCCGCGCGAGCCAATACAGGGAGGCGTCGGGATCGGACCCGCGCACCGCCTTGTGCAGCGCCGACACCAGGTTGTAGTGCCCGTCCCGGCCCTTATCGTAGATCGGCGCACGCCGTTGCACGAGCTTGATCAGTGCTTCCCGGCTCACTGGTGTGCGCCCGGCAGGGACCGCGGCCATCACCTCCTCGGCGAGGTTCATCGCGGTGCGCCCGTCGCCGTCGGCCATGCCGACAAGGGCTTCGCGCGCGTCCGGATCAAGCGGGAGCTTACGGCCTTCCTCTGCCTCGGCGCGCTGCAGCAGGGCCTCGATACCCTCCGGTCCTAGCCGGTTCAGCACCAGTACCGCCGCCCGGGAGAGCACTGCTGCGTTGAGCTCGAAGGAGGGGTTTTCGGTCGTGGCCCCCACCAGCGTGATCGTCCCGTCCTCCATGTAGGGGAGGAAGCTGTCCTGCTGGGAACGGTTGAAGCGGTGGATCTCGTCGACGAACAGCAGCGTGCCCTTGCCCTGCTCGCGCCGCGCCTTGGCCTTGTCGAACGCCTTACGCAGGTCCTGCACGCCCGAGAAAATGGCCGAAAGCTGCTCGATCTCGAGGTGCGTCTCCTGCGCCAACAGCCTGGCGATCGTGGTCTTGCCGCACCCCGGCGGCCCCCACAGCACGATGCTCGGCAGGCGGCCCGAGGCGAGCATACGCGTCAGCGTGCCTTCTGGCCCCACCAGATGGTCTTGCCCCACGACCTCGGCGAGGACCTTGGGGCGCAGCCGGTCGGCGAGCGGCCGCGGCGCGCCCTTTTCAAGCCCAGCGGCCTCGAACAGGTTGGTCATGGCCCCATCTTATAGCGGGACCATCGCCGTTCAGGAATGGCAGCCGTCGCTGCGCCCCCAAATAGCCAACGGGCCGCATCGCGTGAACGATGCGGCCCACACTTTTCAGCGCGCGGCTTAGCGGATCAGGCGTTGGCCTCGCCGAGCACCTTGACCGACACCGTACCGTCGGCGTCTCGCACGCGCATTTTCACCTGCTTGCCCTTGAACTCTTTTTCGCGGAGCCGCTTGATGAAATGCGGCATCACGCGCTGATCGCCCGCGGTGGCAACGAGCCACCAGATGTCTCCGGAAGTCCAATCGCTGGACTTGAGGCGGATCGACTTGTCGAGGTTGTCAGACAGGACTTTGTCGACGTTCGGCGAAACGCGCGCCCACAACGCCATTGATACAGGCATCGCGATGCCTTTTTCGTCCAGCTTCCCGTCCGCCGTCGTTTTGGTGGCATACCCAATGGCGCACTGCTCGGCGAGCAAGGGCGGCAGGACCAGCCACTCCAGGTCGGTCACCCGGATATTCTTGAACGTTGCATCGCGCATCATCACGGCGAGGATCTGCGAGAAGCGCTGCGCCGATCGCGCCTGCAGCGCATCGGCGGGGTTGCGGGCAGCCTTGGTTGCCGCTGCAGTTTTCACCGGGGGCGACTTGGCCCCATTCGCGTCCTCGCTTGAAGCTGACTTGTTCAACGCAACCTCCTGGAATGAAGCGACACCATGGGAAATACCTGTCGCATATTGCTCACACGAAGTTCAGAGCAAGAATGAGGCCAAGCCGCCGACAGATCAAGGGGCACCACGAAAACTGCCGTGGCAAGCAAACACTGGGCCGCAAGGCGTTCGAACTAATCCAATATTCCTTCATCAATCCGCATGTATTGATAGTGCGTTCCGCCTGCAGCTCCCACGGCTGCCACGCGGTTCACGCTTCCAACCTGGATGTGCGACCACAACGTTGCAACACCGGCGCGGTTGGAGACGCGTCGCTGTCTAGGGGCGAGGGGAGAGCCATGAAAGCTGAGCGCTCACGACAGGCCAGACCTTGGTATTTTCCGCCAGTCGCGGCCGCGACCCTTTTGGTCGGCCTCACCTTGCCGACACTGCCACCGATCGAAGCCAAGGCCCCCGGCGTCAGCCACTGCTATCGCGGCGTATGCCATCGCGTGCGCTCGGTGGAGGAAACCCGTCGCTTGATCGGCCAGACGGTACTGGTCGAGACCTCCCACTATGATCATCCCAGCGTCGACCGCTTCAATACCGGGACATTCACCTCCAACGGCGAACGTTTCGACGCGCGCGACCCCGCGCGCGTCGCCAGTGCAAACCTGCCCGATGGCACCGAGTTGCTGCTGCGCAATCCCGACAACGGACTTGTGTCCCATGTCCGGGTCAACGATTTCGGCCCCTTCCGCGGCAACCGCCTGCTCGACGTGACCCGGCGCGTGGCCGACGATCTGGGCTTTGCACGTCGCGGCGTTACCATGCTCGAGGTAACCGTTGTCGCGGCGCCTCGCGTTGCCGACCTCAAGTATCAAAAGAACCGCCCGCGCCTGCCGACGCACGGGCACATTGGAAGCGTTCCGCAGGAGAACGTTGCGCGCCTCGTCGCCAACCTGATCGCCGAGCGCGCGGGCCAGGGCCTCACCCAGGTTGCAGCCACGCCCGAACGGACGCCTCCGGTCGGGGGGGCATCGCCTGCCGCGCCACAGAACATCGAGGCTGCCCGGCCATCGACAACCATTGCCTACGAGAACCCGACTCTGGTGCCAGCCAGTGCCAGGGCGCCCATGCCACCGGCAGCGCGTCCTGCCCAGCTGGGGTTCGCACGGGAAGAGACATCCGAGGCACCACGGACCGTCGACGCTCACGCACGAATTGCTTTACTCGAGGCGGATACCACCCTTGTTGAGCTGCAGCAGCGCGACCCGATTGCTGCGAACGCACCGTCGCGGAGCACCGCAGTTGCACGCCTCGATGCTACCGAGCCGGTTGCGGCGGCTGAGCCGGAATTCCAGGTAACATCCCCCGCGACTTTCGTCCCTGGGCTCGCGGCCGTTAGCATATCGGCTGAGCCTTCTACCCGCTCAACCGCCGCTTGGCCTGCCGCGCCGGCGCTTGCATTGGCTTGGGCCGCGTCGCCCCACAGCCGAGTGCTGTTACTGCTCCTGATGGTCCTGCTTTCCAGTCTGCTCGTCGCATCGGCTCTGAGTACCCAGACTGCACCCAACCGAATACGCGCGGTTCGCGACGACAAACGGTGCAGTAAGGACAGATCGCAGAATAACCGCTACGAGTGCCCCGGTCTGCGTGGGCTGATTGTATAGTTCCATTCGGGATGGAAGTCATCGCCGACAAGCTTGACCGCCGCCAACTCGGCTTTGCTGACCTTGATGCCTTTCTCATAGGTTCG
>CAMDPA010000250.1 GCA_945903565.1 Devosia equisanguinis
GTGATCCACGCGTGATCGCCAGGCTCAACGACGAACAGCGTCGTGTCTATGCCGACTGGGCCGGCGCTCGCGCCGTCCATGATCGCGAACAAGACGCCTACTGGTCCGCCGTTTCCGCTCGGCGCAGCGAACGCCGCCGCAAGATGAGCGCGGGCGCGACGGTCACGGCGGCGGATTTCGTCATGCAGTTCCCGCCGAAGTACAACGGCCCGGCGCTGCGTCCCGACATCGCCAAGATCATGGCCGAGGTGGACCCGCCGAGCCCTGCTGGCGACATCACGACGTTGCCCGAAATGCTGGCCGCCGCGCGCCAGCACTACCGCTTCGAGCCGGGACTTATTCCCGAGCGCGAGTTCAAGCGCCGGTATGCCGTCGAGGCGTTGGCGCTGGGGCTGACCAAGGAACAGGTCGTGCGCGTCTATGCCCTGGAGACCGGCGGGCGCGGCACCTTCGATATGCAGGCCGGAATAAATCCGGATACCAAGGCGGGTCGCGCGATTTCCACCGCGATGGGTTACGCGCAGCTGCTTGCCGCCAACTCGATCGACGAGCTGGTGCGCTATGGCGACGGCTTCATCGTGCGCTTGCAGGGGATGGCGGGGCAGCCGGGAACGCCGCCCGAGCGGGTACGCGCGTTGGCCGCCAAGGTCGATGCGCTGCGCGCGATGCTGCGCGTGGGCCGTAGCGTGCCGCGCGAGTGGAGCCGGCACGTCGAATTGTCCCGCACATCGCCGGGGTTCGGTATCCACGTACTCAATCTCGACCGGGATATCGGCCCGTGGCTGCAGGTGATCAAGCTCAAGGGCATCAAGGATCTGGCCGAGCAGAAGGGGCGCACCAGATTGACGCCGGCGGAGCTCGAATTGATGAACCTGGCCGGCCCGAGCACGGGTCTGGAGATGATGGACCCCGCAGGTGGGGCCGCGCCGACCGCTAACTTCTTCAGCCGCGCGGGCTACTACCGCAACACGATCGTGCGTGAAAAGACCGGAGCGGAGCTGTTGGCGGCGATTGATACCCGTATGACCGAGAACATGGTGCGGCCGGGCTCGATCGAGTTCGCAGCGGTGTTCGACGAGGTTATGGGCGGCGGGCGCGCGGTCAAGTTCAACGAGCGCAGTAATCTGCGGCCTGCGGTTGCCACGCCGCGTCCGGCGCCCGCTGTCGTGCCGCCGCCGCCGGTGGAGGCGAGGCGCTTTGAGGCGCAGCACGTTCCGGCCGCCGCGCCCCATCCGGTGCCGTCCGCGCCGGTGCGTGCGGCCCGCCCGCAGCCGCCGGAGCCGCAGCCGCGCCTACACTGGGCGCCGCCCCGCTTCGGCGAGCGGCCCGCGCTGCCATCGGGTTTTCCGGATTGAGATGTATTGGGCGCGTTGGCGCGGCGCGATGGGGTGTTGCATCGTCGTCGGCGGAATACGGCCAAGCGGCCTATTCCGTCCTGCGAAAACTGCGGTTGCGCGTGCATTGCCCCGTGCGGGGCAATCGTGTTAGCCACCACGCCAATCGCGAATGCGCAACGAAGGATACGCACGCCATGACGACGATACCTCCAGGCGACCCGAATGCCGGCATGTTGGACGGTCAGCTTCCGGTCCAGGCGCGCATGGTGGCGCAGTATATCAAGGACCTTTCGTTCGAGAATCCGAACATCGAGCGCCTTTTGAGCGGCCCCGGCGATGATCCGAACCTGAAGGTCGAGGTCAACGTCAACGCGCGGCCGGTCGCCGATAAGCTGTACGAAAGCGCGATCAATTTTTCGGCGAAGGCCGAGAGCAAGGCCGGGGTGATCTACGAGATCGAGTGTGTTTATGCGGGCCTGCTGCACGTCGAAAACATGCCTGCGCCCGCGCTGGAGCCGTTCCTGCTGATCCACGGCCCGACCATGTTGTTCCCGTTCCTGCGCCGGCTGCTTGCCGACGTGTCGCGCGAAGGCGGCTTCCCGCCGCTGCTGCTCGACCCGATCGACTTCGCGCAGCTCTACCAGCAGCGTCAGCAGCAGATGGCCGCAGGGAACGACAACCCGAAGGTCGTCTAGTCTGACGGCGGCCCTCGGGCCTGAAAAAAGAGGCCCGGAGGCTGGATGGATATCGGCGTCTCGACGCAAGGGCTCGTGCTGCTCGCGCTGGCGCTGATTGCATCCGGTTTCGCAATGGGCTTCCTCGCCGGGCTGTTCGGCATCGGCGGTGGCGCGATTCTGGTGCCGGCGCTGTATGAGGCGTTCCGCGCGATCGGTGTCGATCACTCGATTCTGATGCACTTGTGCCTGGGCACGTCGCTCGCGGTGATGATCCCGACCACGATGACGTCGTTCCGCTCGCACAGTGAGCGCGGCACGGTGGACCGCGCGTTCCTGCACCGCATTGCGCCATGGATCGTGGCGGGGGTGGTGATCGGCGCGGTGATCGCGCGGGTGGCGCCGAGCCGGACGCTGCAGTGGATCTGGGCGTTCTGCGGGGCGTGCCTCGCGCTCAAGATGGCGTTCGGGCGCGACGACTGGAAGATCGCCGACGAAGTGCCGCGCTCGTATGTGACGGAAGTCGTCGCGCTGCTGATCGGTCTTGTCTCGACCTTGATGAGCGTCGGTGGCGCGTCGTTCATGGTCGCTTTTCTTGCGCTGTACGGACGCCAGCTGCTGCCGTCGATCTCGACCAGCTCGGGACTTGGCCCGCTGATTGCCATACCGGGCGCGATCGGTTTCATCTGGGCGGGCTGGGGCGCGCCGGGGCTGCCGCCGTTCTCGGTCGGTTTCGTCAGTTTGATGGGTGCGGCCCTGATCGTTCCCGTCAGCGTCTATGCGGCTCCGATCGGCGTGCGGATGGCGCACGGCCTGCCCAAGCAGAAGCTCGAATTCGCGTTCGCGGTGTTCCTCGGCCTGATGTCGTTGCGGTTCTTTATTGCCGCCGCTTTCGAGTGATGCCTATTCTCTGGTCGAACAGAATAGGCCGCTTCCAGGGGAGAGTGCCATCATGAGAGAGTGCCGCGCTGCTGTCATCACCGAGCATAACAAGCCGCTCACCATCCAGCGCGTGCCCATTCCCGATCTCGACCCCGGCGCGCTGCTAGTGCGCATCACGGCCTCGACATTGTGCGGCACCGATATTCACCGCTGGCACGGGCCCTTGGGTGGTGGCGACACGCTGCCGATCATCACGGGTCATGAGCCGTGCGGTATCGTCGAGGAAATCAACGGCAAGCGCACGGACATTCTCGGCAATCCCGTCAAGCCCGGCGACCGCATCGTGTGGAGCTATGTCGCGTGCGGCTCCTGCTACTATTGCAGCGTCGCGGTGCAGCCTTGCATTTGCCCCGACCGGGCATCGTGGGGCCATAACCGCGCCGACCAATTCCCGTTCCTGCTCGGCAGCGTGTCGGAATACATGTACGTGCCGCCGCCATGCCTGATCATCAAGGTGCCGGATAACGTGACGTCGGCGTCGGCCGCGGCATCAGCGTGCGCCTACCGAACGATCATGCACGGCTTCGACCGGCTCGGTGCCGTCAAGGCTCACGAGACGATCCTGATCCAGGGCTCGGGCCCGCTCGGCAGTTTTGCGGCCGCCGTCGCCAAGGACCACGGCGCCAAGCAGGTCATGATGATCGGCGCGCCGGCCCCGCGGCTGGAGGTCGCCAAGCGCATGGGCGCCGATCTCGTGCTGAACCTCGACGACGAGCCCGACGCCAAGAAGCGCCGCCAGTGGGCGCGCGATCATACCGGCGGACGCGGCGCCGACGTGGTGATCCAGGTCGCCAACAATGCGGCGGTGCCGGAAGGGCTCACGATGCTGCGTGGCGGCGGGCGTTATCTGCACATCGGCGCGGGCGGCAAGGGCATGATCCCGGTCGAGGCGATGCCGCAGCAGATGGATTTCCTGCACGTGCGCTCGGCCGAGCCGCGCCACTGGCTGCAGGCGATCGACTTCCTGTCGACCCGCAAGGACCGCTTCCCGTTCGAGGACATGATCAGCGCGAGTTACAAACTCGAAGAGGTCAACGAGGCGATGGCGGCGATGGAAAGCTACAAGGTCGTCAAAGCGGTGATCGAATTCGCGTATTGATGCAGCGGGCAACGACAAGTGAATTGATTGCCGTCGCGTTGCTGCTGCCCCGATAAGTACTCCCAACCGTCATGGCCGCGAAGGCGGCCACCCACGACAGCAGTGTTTAGATGTGGCCATGAAGCCGCGCGGAACAATTGCGAAGGGGCGACCGGCGTCGAACGAGATATTCAATGGCAGTGTCGTGGGTGGCCGCCTCCGCTGCCATGACGATGTAGAAAAAAGTGCGATCCCGAAAAACGTCGAGCGAGGTATCGGAGCACGTTATCGTTGCATGTTGCCTTAGGCGCCCTGTCCCTAACCGTCCAACTCCCGTGAGGCCCCATGACCCTGATCTTGTCCAACGACGACGTTGCGAAGTTGCTGACGGTCGAGGAGTGCATGGCGGCGCTGGAGCCCGCCTATGTGGAATTGGCAAACGGCAAGGGCGTCAACCGCACGCGCTCGGATTCGATCGTCGCGGTGCGCGGCAAGCCGGATTCGGTCTACGGCCTCAAGACGATGGACGGCATCGTGCCGAGCCTGGGCGTCGGGGCGGTGCGCATCAACTCCGACATCATTTCCTGGCCGAAGATCGGCAACAGCCAGCGCCGTACCAAGACGCCTGCCGCGAACGGGCGCTGGGTCGGTCTCGTGCTGTTGTTCTCGTCGGAGACCGGCGAGCCGCTGGCGATCATGCCGGATGGCGTGATGCAGCGCATCCGAGTCGCGGCCGCCAATGGTATCGGCATCAAGTACATGGCGCGGGCGGACGCCGACGATGTCGCGATCATCGGTTCGGGCTGGCAGGCGGGGACGCAGCTCATGGCCGCGTGCGCCGTTCGCAAGGTGAAGCGCATCCGCTGCTGGAGCCCGTCGGCGGAAAACCGCGCCAAGTTCGCGGCTGAAATGACGCCCCTGCTCGGCATCGAGGTCGAGACGATGCCGGACGCGGAAGCGGCGCTGAAGGGCGCGGGCATCGTGCTGTGCTCGACAAGCTCGATAGACCCCGTCTACTTCGAGAGCTGGCTGGAGCCGGGCGTGCACCTTTCCTCGATCAAGAAGGCTGAGATCGACAACGCCGCGCTCGCCCGCTGCGACCGCATCGCGCTCCACGTCCATGAGGACAAGCCGCTCCACTTCGTCGAGGACGGCGCGGACGCGGCCGACGCCGAAGTCGAAAAGGGGTGGGCCGACAAGTCCGGCATCGATTTTGCGAAGTTGCCGACGGTTGGCGATCTCATCGGCGGCAAGGCGAAGGGCCGCGAGAAGCCAGAGGAAATCACCGCGTTCCTTAACAATATCGGCATGGGCTATCAGTTCGCGGTCGCCGGCGCCGTGGTCTATCGCAAGGCCAAGGAGGCGGGCGTTGGCCACGAGCTGCCGACCGACTGGTTCACCGAGGACGTACATCCGTGAGTGGGGACGCGTCATGCGGGCGCTATGTCGGGGGCTGACCCTGCGGGTCTGACCGGTCGAAGCTCCACCATACTTGTGCGCCACTGATCGAGTACATCCGGATGCGGAGGTTCCCGATGCCACCCTCGGACGATATGGCGGACAAGCCTGATTCAGGTAAGCCAAGCCCCAATTCGCCATCCAAGACGACATCTACCGCCGATCAGGGCGAGCTGGAGCTGCGTGTGCGACGCATGCACCGTCGCGACATCAATCGCGTGTGGGAGTTTCTTAAGCTCGTGTTCCGTGACGTGAACCGCGAGACGGTCGAGTTCCAGCGGCCGCGGCACAAGAAGCATTTTCTCGAGATCTATGAGCAGAAGGGCATCGAACAGCTCGTGTTCGAAATTAAGCCCGAGGGCAAGACGTTGCTGATCGGGTATGCTGAGTATGCCTACGAGATCGTCGGCTCCGAAAGCTGGATGAACTACCGCTACTTCGAAAATCGCAACATGCGTCCGCTGTTCGTGGAAGAGATCGCGGTGCATCCGCAGTACCATGGGATGGGTATCGGGTCGTTCATGTTCGAGCAGGTCGAGCACGCAGCTCATCTACGCGGCTGCACTCACATCGTGCTCGAGGTTGCCGAGAATAATGAAGAGGCACTGCAGTTCTATCGCAACCGCAGTTTCCAGAAGCTCGACGCGGCCTTGTTCCTGTCGCGCAAGCTCGACACGGACGATCCGCTCTTGGGGCCGCGCAAGTTGAAGCGGCGAAACGTGCCGAAGTAGGCCGTGAGGTTCTGGGCAATCTGCCGGCGATCGGGGTGGCAACGCGAAAACTGTTATGTTCGGGCCATCGTATTCCAACAGCTTACGCCCCTATTATTCTACCTTTTTTGGTCTAATCTTGGGTTCAGAGAAGCCTCGCATAATCGGGAGCTTGCCCAGTTTACTCCGGATCCAAGCAGCTATGACAAGCGATGATCAACTCGTCGCGCCGCTTCGCCAGACCTACCGCTTCAGCAGCGGGCGGGCTCAGGAGGCCGATGACCCGACGTATCGGGAGCCATGGCAACTGAGAGTTCTTGTCGTCGAAGATCAGCCGTGTGACTTCCGCATGATCAGCCGGGCGCTCGGCGAAATGCAGGAATTCGATGCGGCGATATCGCGGGCGGCGAGGATCGACGAAGCGGTAGCGCTGATCGAGACGAATGACTTCGACGTGGCCCTGATCGACTATCGTCTGCCCGATGGTACGGGCGATGAAGTGCTTGTCGCGCTGGAGAAAAAATCCAGCCGCTGCGCTTCGATCATGGTCAGCGACTATTCGATGGCGGAAGTTTCGTTGTTCGCGCTTCGAGCAGGGGCGATGTCGGCCGTTTCCAAGGACGATGTCACGCCCGTTTTGCTCGAAACGACCATCAGGTTCGCCCTGCGCAACAAGGCGGCCCGGCGCGAGCTGAGCGAGACGCAAATGGCATTCGACAAGTTGCGGCGGTCGATACTCTGAGCCGCGTCGAAGGCTCGACGAACCGGCGCGAGGTCAACTCGCGGCCAGTGCGCCAAGCGCCGCCACGGCTGCGGCCAGCCCGGCCAGCTTACGCGGGGTGATCGCCTCGCGCAGCACGAGCACGCCAAGTGCCGCCGTGACGAGGAGGCCCATCTGTGCGATCGGAACCACTACACTGGCGTCGGCGTCGGACAACGCTCTCAGCAGCAGAAGGAAACCGCCGGATGTCATCATCGCGCCGGCGGCCGAATACTTCCATACCGATCTTGGAATGGAGAGGCCGGCGTCGGCGCGGACAGCCGCAAGCGTCGAAAGCACCAGAAATACGAATGAGTGTGCTGAAAGCAGCGTTGCCGGTTTCGCACCCTGCGACAGCCCGATCTTGTGCAGGAAGTTGCCGGCCCCGAGCGCCAGCGTCGCGCTGACGGCAAGCAGCAGTGAACGCTTTGCCGCCGGCGTCATGATCGCCGCGCCGCCAGCGCCTGCGCCCATCAACAGCCAGATCGCGGCCAGCGCCAGCGCCAGGCCGGCGAGCTTCAAGACGGTCAGCGGTTCGGCCAGAAGAACGATCGCCAGAGCCGATGTGACGATGAAGTTGAGCCGGAAGATCGGCGCGTTGAGGCTGACGTTGCCTTCGCGCAGGCTCCAGGCGAAGTTGTTGAAGCCAACGAACATGAAGACCCCGGCGGCGGTGCCCCATAGTACGGGCCAGCCAAGCCTGGGATCGCCGGCTGCGAAGACGAACAGCAAGGTGCAGCAAAAGAACAGGCCGGACTGCATCATGACGAAGTGGTGGGTCTTGAATTCCCCCCGCATCGCAGCGATCGCCGCCTGCTTGAAGACGAAATCGCCCAGGCCATAGAGCACCATCGCGCCGAGCGCGTAGCCGATCGCCACCGTCATGTTTTCGCCCGTGTCCCGCTGCGATCAGCCCCTGAAGTGGCCGCGCACCATAACCGGATCGGCGGCGCTTGCCATCCTATCGGCGCGATCCCGGCGTTTAATGCTCAACAGCGTCTCGCCAGTCGCGGGAAGCATACCTATCCCCTTGGCTCAGGTCGTCCTCTGAACTGACCCGTACCATCTACAACGCCTCGTCTCGTCGACCAGCATCCGCATCGTCCGCGGCGGGTGCGTGACGAGCTGCTCGAACACCCGCGCGGCGATCCGGCCGATGCCT
>CAMDPA010000251.1 GCA_945903565.1 Devosia equisanguinis
CATGCAACGGCGTACGACTGTTCGCCGGGACAAGGAATCCCGCGCTGCCGAGTCACACGGTCGCACGCACACAGATCACGATTCAGCTTTTTTGCGATCCGTCCTTAGGTTCAGCACGACTTCATCCAGATGTGAAGCGTGTTGAACATCTCAGCTCCGGGCGAGACGGCAGGCACGCGGGGGGATAAAGACAACATCTTGCAAACAACGCGACACGCGACGGCCTCGCCGCGGTGCCAACCATCCCACGAACTGGAGCGAATTGCCGATGCGCACGTACAAGATCGCCGCGATTCCTGGAGACGGCATCGGCGTGGAGGTGATCGCTGCCGGCCTCGAAGTGCTCGAGATTTGCGCGGCGCGCGACGGCGGCTTCAAGCTCGCTGTCGATCACTTCGACTGGGGCACCGACTATTACAAGCGCACCGGTCTGATGATGCCGGCGGATGGGCGCGACAAGATACGCAATCACGACGCCATCTATTTCGGCGCCGTCGGCGCACCGGACGTGGCCGATCACATCACGTTGTGGGGCCTGCGCCTGGAGATCTGCCAACCGTTCGACCAATATGCCAACGTGCGCCCAACGCGCGTGCTGCCCGGCATTACCAGCCCGCTGCGTCACGTGCCCGACAAGCTGCTCGACTGGGTGATCGTGCGGGAAAACTCCGAAGGCGAGTACGCTGGTGTCGGCGGCCGCGCGCATCGCGGCCTGCCCGAGGAAGTGGCGTCCGACGTCTCTATCTTTACCCGCACCGGCGTCGCCCGCATCGTCCGCTTCGCCTTCAAGCTGGCACGGGCCCGCCCGCGCAAACTGCTCACCGTCGTCACCAAGTCCAACGCCCAGCGCCACGGCATGGTGATGTGGGACGAGATCGCGGCCGAAGTCGCCGCCGAGTTCCCCGATGTCACCTGGGACAAGATGCTGGTCGATGCCATGACCATGCGCATGGTGATGAAGCCCGAGACCATCGACACCATCGTCGCGACCAACCTGCACGCCGACATCCTGTCGGACCTCGCCGCCGCGCTTGCCGGCTCGCTCGGCATCGCCCCGACCGCGAACCTCAACCCCGAGCGCAAATTCCCCTCGATGTTCGAGCCGATCCATGGCTCCGCTTTCGACATCACCGGGAAGGGGATAGCCAACCCCATCGGCACGTTCTGGTCGGGCGTGATGATGCTCGAGCATCTGGGCGAGACTGCCGCCGCCGCCCGCCTAATGCGCGCGATCGAACGCGTCACCGCGGACAAGCGCTTCCACACGCCCGACCTTGGCGGCACCGCGCGGACGACCGAGGTGACGGCGGCGGTGCGCGAGGCTCTGCTGGGGGACAATGCGTGATGATCACAGGGCGGTGATTGCCGCGTAACACGACATCACAAACCCGCGCGCTGCTGCGCTTTCTTCGTGGCCCGCCTGCCGCGCGATAGCAGGCGTGCATCGCGATCAGAGCCATCCGGTCTTTCACATCTCAGTCGCCGTTCGCTACCTCTGCTGTGGGACAGCAGAGGCGGCAATCGCACGCGCTCACCCGCCAAGAAGGGACAAAAATCCGGGGCTCATCGGGAGCCACCCGTGTCGGAAGGTGGAGGTTCGCATGGACAAGCTCGAGAGACGCACAGCCGTCAACATCGGCTTGGCCATTCTGTTGCTCGGCTTCGTTGCCGGCGCGGCTCGCGAAGCGCCGCAACGCCAGGCTGGCATCAGGCTGGCCTTCCAGCTCATCACGAAGAAGACCGCACACGAGGCATCGCGGATGGCGTGCCTGCACACCACGAGCCTATCGGACCCTTGACCAGCCGGCACCGCTTCCGTCTATTTCAGCCCGAACAGCCGCCGCGCATTGCCCTCGAAAATTTGCGCCTTCTCCGCCGCACTGATCGGCAGCGCCTCCACCGCCGCGATCGTGCGCTTGACGAGATGCACACCGCCATCCGGATCGAACGGAGCGTCGGTCGCGAAGATGCTGCGCTCGGGACCGAAGAACGCATAACCGCACGTCGTCGCCGGCACCGAGCCGTTGGTGGCGGTGTCGCCGTGGAGCATTCGGAAATAGTCGAGCGGCGGGCGCTTCAGACCCGAGCGCTCGGCCAGCGGGTTCTTCTCCATCGTGCCGAAAAAAATCTGCTCGAAACCGAGCGTGATCTTCTCCGCGAAGTAGGGGATCATCCCCCCCATATGATGCGTGACGATCTTCAAGTCCGGCAACTTGTCGAACAGCCCCGCATAGATGAGGCGCGTCATGCAAGCGCTCGTCTCATAGGGCCAACCGAACGTGAACCACACCTCTGCCTCGGATTTGCTTTCGCTGGCGTAGTCCGCGTGGTTTCCCATGCGGATCGGGTGCACGAGGATTGGTCGGTCGAGCTCCGCCATGACTGCGAACAGTTCGAAATAGCGCTCGTCGCTCAGCGGTATGCCGTTGACGTTGGTGAAGATCTGCACGCCGCACGCACCGAGCTCGCGGATCGCACGCCGCGCTTCGGGTACGATCGCCGCCGGATTGTTCATCGGCAAGCCCGCGACGAACCCAGGAAAGCGATCGGGATGCGCGCGCACGGTGGCGGCGAGCTGATCGTTGGCGAAGCGCGCCAGCCGCGGCGCATCCTCCGTCGAGGTAATCGCTTCGATCGGCGGATTGGCGAGGCACAGCACCTGCGCGTAGTCGTCGACCTGGTCGAGCAGCCTGAGTCGCGCGCCGATGTCATACAACTCGGACCGCCGCTTGAACAGCGTTGCCGCCGGGTGTTGCGGTTGCAGCCGGCAGAACTCCTCGAAGTAAGGCTGCGGCGAGAAGTGGTTGAAGATGTCGATTTTCATGTGTGCCTACTTCAGATACTTCCCGAAGAAGTCGACCGACAGCATCAGTGCCTTGTCCGCCTCGGGTTTCGAATAGGGAATGCCGCCGAGCCTTGCAAAGGCGTGCGCGGCGTTAGGGTACTTCTCGATCGTCACCAACGGGTTGCCGCCGATCCGCCGCTCGACGAAATCGTTGACCTCCGGCTGCACCCATTTGTCGTTCATCGCCATGTGCAGCAGGAACGGTTTGTGCAGGTTCGGCGCCTCCTTGATGCGGTGCTCGATATAGGTGCCGTAATAGGCAACCGCGCAGTCGATCCCGGTGAGACGGCAGCACATGAGATAGCAGAGCTTCCCGCCGAGGCAGTAGCCGACCGCGCCGACCTTGCCATTGCCAGCCGGATGCTTGCGGAGAAACGCCATCACGTCCTCCATGTCGCGCACGCCGAGGTCGTAGTCGAAGTCGTAATAGAGATCGAACGCCTTTGTAACATGGGCGGGGTTGCGGTCGGACAACTCGACGCCCGGCTCCTGCCGCCAGAACAGGTCCGGGACGAGGCACACGTAGCCGGCCTCCGCGAACTCGTGCGCGTGATGGCGCATCGTATCGTTGACGCCCCAGATCTCCATGATCGCGATAACAGCGCCAACCGGCGTCTTGTCGGGGATCGCGAGATAAGCGCCCATTGTGCCATCGCGCAACGGCACGGTGATATTTTCAGTCTTCATGGAATGCAGGCTCCTCTCGGTGTGATCACCTGATTCTCTCACAGCCGGCCCGGGCTTTGAAGTACATGCCTGCCGACTTTCTCGCCGGGGCCAAAAGATGCAGTGACGTGGTGGCCAGGTCCGGGAGCAGACATGCCAACGCCCCCATTTTAGCAAGCCGCCGCACGCTCTTCCCCAGCCACGCTAGTGCCCGCCTTGGCTGCCGATCGCGATGCCGACCGCGAACACGATCAGGCCGCCGACCACCACCTCGAACGCCGCGCGCAGGAACTTGGTGTCCATATAGCGCGCCCGGATCCAGGCGATGATCCACAACTCCACGAGAACGACGGCGATGGCGATCGCAGTCGCCGTGTAGAAGTCCTTGATGAGATAGGGCAGCGTGTGGAATACGCCGCCCAGCGTGGTCATCGCGCCCGTAATGACGCCGCGAATGAGCGGGCGGCCACGACCAGTCAGCGAACCATCGTCCGACATCGCCTCGGCAAAGCCCATCGAAATGCCCGCACCGATCGACGCCGCCATGCCGACCAGGAACGTCTCCCACGTATTATGCGTGGCAAAAGCCGCGGCAAACAGTGGCGCCAAGGTCGAAACAGAGCCGTCCATAAGCCCGGCAAGACCCGGTTGCACCACCTGCAGCACGAACATGCGGCGCTGGACTTCGGTTTCCTCGGCGCGCGCGTCGGTCGTCAGGTGCGTCTGACCGAGCTTCTGGGCCAGGCTGATGTGCTCGCGCTCGGCCGCTGCAAGGTCGCCCAGCAGCTTGCGGATATCGGTGTCGGTGGCGCGTTCCAAGGCGCGCTCGTAGAACTGGCGCGTCTCGTACTCGATTGCCTCCGCCTGCTGGCGCACCTTCTCCAGGCCCAGGGGCCGCATCATCCAGATCGGCTCGTGCTTGACGAAGCCTTTGACGTCCTGGCGGCGGATCAGCGGTATGTGCGTGCCGAACTTGCGGGTGAACAGATCGATCAGCCAGCGGCGATGCTCGTTCTCCTCGTCCGCCATCTCCTGGAACACCTTGGCGGAGGCGGGAAAGCCCTCGCGCAGCCCCTCGGCGAACTCGCCATAGATGCGGCCGTGCTCCTCCTCCAGGGATATGGCGAGCGCGAGGATCTCCCGCGGCTCGAGCTCGGCGAACGATTTCACAGCGGTGGCCTCCAGCGACGTGCGAGGTATTTAGAACGATTCAAAATACGACACAACGCTGCCGCAGCATCGATCGGCGTGATACTGAGCCGGAACCTCCTCCGCCCACCAACCCAGTCACCATGCCGCAGCCTTATCTTTCCCTTCCCATCTACGCCGTACGCGGGGAGATCGAGACCGCGCTTGCAACCTGCACCGCAGCAGTGTTGGTCGCCCCGCCGGGCGCGGGCAAGACAACGCGCGTGCCGCTGTGGCTGCTCGACGCACCCTGGCTCGCCGGCCGCAAGATTGTGATGCTTGAGCCGCGCCGTCTCGCGGCCCGTGGCGCGGCTGCACGCATGGCGCAAACGCTGGGTGAAAAGGTCGGCGAGCGCGTCGGCATGCGGGCACGGCTGGCGACGATAGTGGGCCCGAAAACCCGGATCGAGGTCGTCACCGAGGGTGTGTTTACCCGCATGATCCTGGACGATCCGATGCTGGAGGGCATCGGCGCCGTGCTGCTCGACGAATTCCACGAACGCTCGCTCGACGCCGATTTGGCCCTCGCCCTGGCGCTCGATGCGCAGCGGGGGCTGCGCGAAGATCTCCGGCTGGTCGTGATGTCGGCCACGCTCGATCACACGCGGGTTGCAGCCATGCTGGGCGACGCGCCCGTGATCGCCTGCGAGGGACGCATGTTCCCGGTCGAGACGCGCTATCTCGGACGCTCGCCGCAGCTGCGCATCGAGGACCAGATGACGGCCGCCATTTCCCGAGCGGTGGACGAGGAAACCGGCTCGATCCTGGCCTTCCTGCCCGGGCAAGGCGAAATCCGGCGCGTCGCCGAGCGGCTATCGGAGCAGCTGGGGCACAGGCCGGACGTCGTTATCGCCCCCCTTTTCGGCGGTCTCGACATGGCCGAACAGGATCGAGCCGTCGCGCCTTCGCCGGCTGGCCAACGCAAGATCGTGCTGGCGACCTCCATCGCGGAGACCTCGCTGACGATCGAAGGCGTGCGCGTCGTCGTCGATTGCGGCCTGTCGCGCGTTCCCCGCTACGAGCCAGGCGCCGGCCTGACGCGGCTTGAAACCGTGCGCGTTTCGCGGGCCGCGGCCGACCAGCGGCGGGGACGTGCTGGCCGTCTGGAGCCCGGCGTATGCTACCGGCTGTGGGCCGAACCCGAAACGCAGAGCCTGCCCGCACACGCCGAGCCGGAGATACGCAACGCCGATCTCACCGGCCTCATCATTGATTGCGCCACCTGGGGTGCGCCCGATCCCGCAAGCCTGGACTGGCTCGATCCGCCGCCATCGGGTGCCGTCGCCGCCGCAAAGGCTGAACTCATCGCCGCAGGCGCGCTCACCGGCGACGGCCGGCTGACTCGAACAGGCCAAGGCGCCGCAAAGCTGCCCTTGCCGCCGCGCCTTGCCATCATGCTATTGCGCGCCGCCGGATTGGGCCAGGCTCACCTTGCAGCCGACATCGCCGCCGTAATAGTCGAACGCGGCCTTGGCGGAAACGACACGGATATCGCGGTACGGCTAGCGGCGTTTCGCTCCGACCGCGGCAAGCGCGCCCAGGATATGCGGCGATTGGCCGGAAACTGGGCGCGAATTGCAATCGCGGAAGCAGGAGCAGGCATAACCAAAGAACTACTTTCTGCCGCAGCCGTTCTGAGCTTTGCGTATCCCGATCGCATTGCGAAGTCACGCGACAATAGGGGGCAATACCTACTCGCCAATGGCCGTGGCGCCCAGATCGCCGATAACGACGCCCTTGCACGCGCGCCGTTCCTTGTCGTGGCGGAAATCGCAGGCACGGCTGCGGCCGGTCGCATCCTGCTTGCCGCCGCCCTCGAAGAAGCCGAACTCGACGCTATCGCGGGCGACCGGATCGAGATAGCGGACGAGTTGAATTTCGATGCCGGCTCCGGCCAAGTCCGTGCCCGCCGAACGCGCCGGCTCGGCTCCATCATTCTAGCGTCGGAACCGCGCAAAGTGGAGATCGGCGAGTCCGCGCAGAAAAAACTATGCGAGGGAATTGTGCGGGTTGGAATAGCGCGCCTCCCGTGGACGCAGAGCCAATTTCAAATGCGCGAACGCATCGCCTTTCTGCGCCTGAGCGATAACGCGCGCTGGCCGGATCTTTCAGACGCAGCCCTTGCCCAAGATGCCGAAACATGGCTGCTGCCCTATCTCGCGGGCAAGACATCGCTGGCCGCGATCACGGCCGAGGATATCGGCTTCGCTCTTGAATCGCTGTTGCCCGCCAAGGCACGCCAGCAGCTGGAAACCCAGGCGCCATCGCATTTCCAGGCCCCGACGGGCAACCGTCATCCCATCGACTACACCGGAGCAAATGCGCCCAGCGTCGCGATAAGAGTGCAAGAACTCTACGGAATCGAGCAGCATCCCTCGATCGCCGGCGGCAAACTGCCATTGACGTTCGAGCTTCTTTCACCGGCCCATCGGCCCATTCAGATTACCCGTGACCTCCCGAATTTCTGGCGCGGAAGCTGGCGTGACGTACGCGCGGAAATGCGCGGCCGCTACCCCAAGCACGACTGGCCCGAGGATCCCGCGCACGCACGGCCAACTGCGCGCACAAAGGCAAAGTCGCAGCATTCGGATTGAGTACAATCGCAGCCCCATGATTGTGATCAGCTCATTCCGGCGGAGCCAACAAATGAACCGCCGATCTTTCGCGTGCACCTGGCCGCGATCCGAAAACGCGAGCCTCAAGATGCCGAAAACCAAATAGAAATAATCGTGCCGCGCATGCTGCTCGTGTGGCGTTTCAGAAGTTCCTCATCGCATGCCGCTTGCTCGGAAGGAATTTCCGAAACAAAGCCACACTAGCAACTCCATGATTCTAGTGTCCCTCTTGAACCTGAAGTTCGCAAGCGAGCTTGCGGGAAAGTGGGTGCGAACTTCAGATTCAGGACACTAGCCCCATCTTGACAACGTACTGCAATTGGCAAATTATTGCCGCCGCTAATCATTAAATCATCGATTCTGGGTATTGCAATTGCAACGTGGTGATCGTCCCGCCTATAAGGGCACCTCTGAGCTGCGTCGGCATGCGCAATTCGAGCCCATCGCGCGACTTCGCGGTGCTGTAAGCTGCTCTTCAACTATCATCAGAGGTGGCCGATCTTCAAAGGCGGCAACAAGATCACCATTGGCACCATCGGAAAAGTCGATTGGCGCCCTTAATTCTTGAGTTGGAACACCGCGATGAAAATCATCCGCAAGAACCAGAAGAAGCTTCCACCCAGCAAACGTCCCGCAAAGGAGATGCCGATGAGGGATACCCAGCTCGACAAGTTGACGACCAAGGATCTCAAGGAGCTCCGCGAGCAGGTCGACCGGGCGATCGCCGAGCGCCAGGCTGGCGAGCGCTCCGGCCTCCGGGAAACGTTCCGATCCATGGCGGAGG